>CALCSP010000205.1 GCA_937893785.1 uncultured Verrucomicrobiales bacterium | reverse complement strand
TCCCGCTTCCCGCTCCTATCACTATCATTAATGTCAATGACTCCTTCTATACCAGCCAGGGCATCCTTCACGTGCTCAGTAGCGTTACGTAACTGTTCAAAATCCAATCCGGTGATCTCAAGGTCAATAGCATTACCACCACCTGCTGCCTGACTCTGAAAACTAATTTCCGCTACCCCGGGAATATCTCCGGCGAGTTCGCGCCATTGTGCAGCCAATTCCTTCGCCGTAACTTCACGCTGCGCACCTGGCAACAACTCTAAGGAAACCTCTCCGAGATTTGATCCCTTGGGAGTAATTGGGGTAAAGCCCGTCTTGAAGGGCTGGCTACCAACGCTGGCCAGCATATGCAAAACCAGAGGCCGTCCCAAATCCTTTGAATGAATTTCGTTTAGCTTTTTTGCAGCAGCCTCAACACGCGCAACCGCCTCAGAAGTCGCTTCAAAAGCAACCCCGTCAACCATGGCAATCTTGGTCGCGATGATCTCGGCCTCAACCTCGGGAAAGAATTCCATCTTGATACGTCCACCTCCAACAACACCAATGGTAATGGTGAAAAGCGCAAAAAAAATAGCCAAGACCAGATAGCGCCCGTGCAGGGCACTGCGCAGCACCGGACGATAAAAAATTTCTACGAATCGCTCCAGACCTCTTGCAATGCGGTCCTGTACCCTTAGAACCACACCTTTGTGCTGATTGCTCCCCGCAGGCTTGAGCATCGCAAGGTGCGCAGGCAATATGAATTTTGACTGTAATAATGAAAAAAGCAGTGTCGGGATAACGATCCAAGGAATATTGCGCCATATTTTGCCGCTGACCCCACTAATTCCGAGCATCGGGGCAAAGGCAATTGCTGTGGTCAATACACCGAAGATGACAACAACCCCCACTTCATGAGTTCCCCTCCATGAGGCGTCTCTGGGGTGTTCCCCTGCCCGAATTCGCCGGTAAACATTCTCACCGACAACAATGGCATCATCCACTACGATACCAAGCACCAGAATGAACGCAAAAAGGGTGATCATGTTCACCGATATGTCAGTGTAAGGCATCATCCATATAGCCCCGGCAAAGGACACTGGGATACCAATGGTCACTAATGCCGCGAGACTGGGGCGAAGAAAAAGGGACAAAACAATCAAGACTAGGAGTAACCCCCAAAACCCATTTCGCGCCAAAAGATCAAGCCTTCCCTCCAACATCTTGGAGCTATCATTCCATATTTCAATGGACACACCTTCAGGAAAATCTCCGCGCGCCTGTTCAATATATGCCTTGGCTGCACGAGCTACGTTTAGCGTATCTTCATTACCAATACGGAAAACTTGGATCGTAACCGCGTTCCTGCCATCAAACCGGTTTGTCATATCAACGTCTTCAAAGCCATCGACTACCGTTGCCAGTTGACCTACCACCACCTGAGTTCCGTCAGGGCGGGTAATAACAGGAATATTTTCAAAGCCCTGCGCAGTGTAACGCTTGGCTTCAGCCTTGATTAAAATTTCCCCTGCTGCAGTACGCACTGAGCCCCCAGGCAAGTCAAGAGATGAAGAACGAATCGCTTCAGCCACCTGTGCAAAGGTTAACCCGTAAGCACGCAGAGTATCCTCAGAAACATTAATCGATATCTCATAAGGACGCACTCCTGATAGGGCTACCTGACTAATGCCAGTGTCCTTGCGAAATAAAGATGCCAGCCGCGCAACAAAGCCTTGTGGAGGTGCTGGCTGGAAAGATAACAGCCCGTCCCGGACTTTTTCCGCATATCCACGCAATGTGCGCTCGTCAGTATCGGCTGAAATGGCCACCGTGAGAACCTGATTCTTGATGAGAATCTCCTCGTAAACCGGAGCCTCAGCGTTCTCTGCAAGGTTCTCAATGGCATCCACCCTGCTCTTGATATCATCCATCAAGTCACGCAATTCAAAGTTACTAGCAACTTCGACATAAACTACACCATATGAGTCAACGGAAGTGGACTTCATCAGCTCGATACCCTCAAGGTCCTGAATCGCTTCCTCTACAGGAATACAAACTCCTTTTTCTACCTCTTCAGGTGTTGCTCCAGGGTAAGCAACTTTGACTGCCACATAATTGGTAGCAGTCTCGGGAAAAATTTCCTTCTCCAGCTTGAACCATGTCATCAATCCAGCAAGCAACACCCCGCCCATAATGAAATTGGCAGGAATATGGTTACGTGAAAACCAATGAATAATGTTACCCATTGTACAGTCAGTCACTTAATCCTGTTTCCCCGTCATTCTCCCCATTATTCCCTGGCTCCCTATTAATCTTAACCGACATGCCGTCAATTACATTCGGAACAGGACTGATCGCTACGAGTTCCCCCTCACCAATTCCCTTACCAACAACAACCTCATCTCGCTCTGTGCGAATGACCATGACCTGCCGTAACTCAGTCGTCTTGTCCGTATTTACCACTAAAATCCGGTCCTTACCGTAAAATGCCCTGCGGGGAAGCGTGTAAACCGCCGACAATGTTTTTCCGGTTAATTCAGCCTGTAAAAAAAGCCCGGGCACAAGGAATTTCGCGGCTGCAGTGTCAGGTTCAACCGGCGCGATACCGGCAACCAAAAAAACCGACTGACTACCACGATCAACCTGCCCTTCCGTCCGCAAAAGTCTCCCTTTCCATGTGATTTCATCACCGCCAAATCTCGCCATAAAGGTAACATCCACCGTGGATGTCATGTCAATAAACCTGAAATCCTCAAGCGAAACCGGCAGGCGAAGCTCAAAATCTCTGCTAAATAAATCGGCAACCGGGGCACCAGCAACCAAGGATGATCCTTTCTCGGTAAACGTTGCCTTTATTTGACAAGCATAAGGTGCCCTGACTTTAGTTCGCGACAGATCACGCTTTGTCTTATCCAATGCCGCTTGAGCAGCATCGACGCGTTTGGTAGCACTTTCGAGTTGGGGTTTACGTAAAACAAGTTCACTTGCCTTTCCACCGCCACCAAGGGCGTCCCAGTCGCGTTTTGCTTGCTCCGAACGTGCACGTTCCTGTTCCAAGTTCAGGACTGCAGTAGCAAGCTCAGAAGCGGCCATTATTTCTGCCGCCTCATAATCCGCACGATCAATCTCCACTAAGATCTCATCCTCTTCAAAACGTTCCCCAACCTCAAACTTCGGGGAAACCCAAATAACCCTGCCTGAAACCTCGGCCGCCAAGGAAGTTCTACGACCCGGCAAAACCTCACCTTGTGAAGAAATTCTCACGGCATAATCGCTTTTGCTAGCCGAGATCACCTCCACAACAGGCAACGTGGCACTGCGGGGTTTTTGAGCAGCCTTAGGCTTCGTTTTTACCAGCATCCAGCTGATTCCGACACCGGCAAGAACCATCAAAATAGACAGTGCAATTTTAACCCAGTTTTTCATTTTTCCTTATCAATACTTCCCCCAAGGGCAAGGTGTAGATTAACACGATTATATAGGCGCAGGCGCCGTAATGTCAGCACTTGGGAACGCACTCCTAGCATCTGTCTCTGCGTAAGCAGAAGACTTGTCGCATTACCCACACCCCGACGATATTCATCCATCGACCGATCAAAGGCCGCAATTAAGTCCTCTTCAGCACCACGTAATGCATCCTCCCGCTTGCGTAATGCCACTTCATTATCAAGCCGTGTTTCCACCTCACTGAATGCATTCAGAACCGCCCGCTGGTAATCGATGTAAGCCTCTGACTCGGCCAAGTTACGCAGTTTTAGATTGCCGAGTATTTCCCCTGCCCTAAAAATTTGTTGCCCAAAGCCACCGGCGACACTCCAGACACCAAGACCGGAATTGGTTAATTTCCTTAATGATGCACTCGCCAAACCGCCATCCCCTGTAAGTTTAATCTGCGGAAAAAGTGCGAGTTTAGCCTCTTTCATACGTTGATGTGCTGCCGTTAACCTTCGCTCTGCTGCAACAATGTCGGATCGTCGACGCAACAGTCCGGAAGGAACACCTGGGGGCGGTGGTAGCGGCATCTCCGGAAATCCCCCAACTGCTTGCAGATCAGCAGCAGGATAACGCCCCAACAATAACTCAATCTGTCGTTGTGCGGCACGCTTTTGTGCTCGCCGCTCTTCAAGAAGTGCCTTGGCCGTTTGAACATCAGCTGATGCAACACGCACCTGAGAAGCCGAACCGCTGCCTGAATCAAAAGCATCACGAACCGTCCTTTGTGTTTCCATAAAACTGGCCAACCCCTGCTCACTCAATGTGATTTGTTCGTTAGCCTCGAGAAGGGCAAACCAGATTTTTGCTGTTTGAGCAGCTAGGGATGCTGCCACCCCGCGAAGGTCCTCAGATGCCGCCTGGACCTCTGCAATGTAAGCTTGCTGACCAGTTCGGATACGCCCCCACAGATCCACCTCCCATGAAACATTTAATGCAGCACCAAAATTATTCGACAGCGCCTTTGCTATTTGCCCCTCTGTTCCAGAGCCGGACTCATCACCAAAAGGAAAACCGATGAAAGCCTGCTGAGCACGTCGCCCCTCAAATCCGGCACTCAGAATCGGAAACCTCTTAGAGCCGGCAATCCTAGCATTTGCCACAGCCGTCTCAACACGTACGGCTGCCTTCTTGATATCCCAATTATTCCTTTTTACATCCTCAATTAACTCTTTAAGCACCCGGTCTCCTGAAAGCTGACTCACCCAATCCGTCGATGCAGCTGATTGATCAAGCTTGCTGCTATACGATGGCGGGACATCCACACCAAGGATATCCTTCTTGGAAGAAGGCACTTTTGCCACACAAGCCGTCAAGGCAAAAGCAATGCACAAATTACTCACCCTGCCCAAGAAACATCGCATACCCATCTCAACAATGTGTTTCATTTTCTCACCTCCATTCCCCTCGAAGTAAGCCCAGCCGCTAAAAAGACGACCATTTCCTCACGCAGCACATCAAAAGAAGGCAGGTCACATCTTCCCTGCGAGAGAATGGCCAACTTATCATGATGAAACAAAGAATGTGCCATAGCTCCTGCCATGAAAAGTAAACGCAAATGAGCAGTATTAGAACTGACTCCGGGACAGCATTCACAAATAATTTCCACAAAGCGAGCAACCACCTCGGGAAATTGCCGCATCACCAGTCTCGAAACCCTTTCATCACGAGCTGCCATGCACCTACTCATGAGCTTAAAAAAGCGATTGTCACCTCCTACGCCTCTTGCGGCTGCCTCAAGAACAGGATCAATAAAAGCAATTACGATACTTCTCGCATCACGAAGCTCTTCCTGCCTGATACTATCAAGAATCTCAATCCTTTTACGATTCACCGGCTCCACAAGTCTTGCCACAACGGCTTCAATCAATGCCTCCTTGGAGCCAAAATAATAATTCACCGCTGCAAGGTTTGCTCCGGCGTCCGTCGTGATGGCACGAAGTGAAACGGCATCAAATCCATGCTCGGCAAAAAGTCGCTCAGCGACATCAAGCAGCCGATCTCTGGTATCGGTCGACGCTTCATTAGCGATGGTAGGCATGCTTGAACAGATAAGCACAAACGATCGTTTGAAACAAACGTTTTATTTATTTCGCCTGCGCCATTGATATCACTTAATTTGTATTGGCTGAAGTCGCTTGATCACTCAAAATAATTAGTAAGTGAC
>CALCSP010000204.1 GCA_937893785.1 uncultured Verrucomicrobiales bacterium | reverse complement strand
TTGTAAAACTACCACTCCACAACGCACAATGACCCATGTCTTAATTACTGACTTTCAATCAGTTGCGAAGAATTATTCTCTTCTACGATTCCGGTCACTTGAATGGGGCATACGACAAACCTTCATCACAATACCCGTTATATAAATATGACGGCCAACTCGAACGCCCGCGGTGAGCCGCCTGCGACAGGAAGAATCCTCGCTAATCCCTTCGGATCGATAGAATTTAGAGGTTTTACTTCTCAGTTAAATGCATCAAATTCCATCAATTATGAAACTAACAGCTTTCACTGCCTTCAACCTTTTTATTCTAACTGCAATGCTACCTGCGGCACCGGTTGGAAAATATCCTTCACTACCAAGTAAAATTCTTTCTATTTACACTCCGAATCACAAAGACAAAAGCACGCCTGAATCAATGGCCGAAAGTGCCCAGGCATTCCTTGACTCACTCGACAAGGAGCTTCGTGGCCAAGCTGCACTGCCATTCGACAGCCCCGAGAAGTCAAAATGGACAAATGTTCCTCCACGTGGCCCGCAGGGAGGCGTGCGACTTGGTGACCTAAACGAAAAACAGATTAAAAAAGCGTGTGATCTGCTTGCAACAGTACTTAGCCCTCAGGGATACGGAAAAGCCATCAACATCCCTCTTGCGGATGACCGACTGCTGCGCAATGGCAAGCGTCGGCCCGGTTTCGGTGCTGAAGACTATTGGCTTGCTATTTTCGGGCAACCTTCACCCAGTAAATCCTGGGGGCTCCAGTTCGACGGCCATCACATTGCTATCAACCTTGCATTTCATGGTGGCAAAATGTCCATGTCCCCGACTTTTATCGGCACGCAACCGCGTGCATTCGAGCTTAACCAGAAGACCATTGTTCCAATGGCTGATGAAGCCCCGCGCGCACTAAACTTCGTGCTCAGCCTCAACGACGAGCAAAAAAAACAAGCCATCGTCAGCACTAGGAGAACAAACCTGATTGCCGCGGCCGGAAGGGATGGCTTCATACCCAAAAAAACCGGACTCGCTTGCAAACAACTCAACAAAGAGCAACGCCAGAATTTGGTCACATTGATTGAAGCCTACACCGGGGACATGCCCAAGCCATTTTCAACAGCTCGCCTAAAAGAATTAACCGGACAGATCGACCAGATGAGTTTCTCTTGGGGAGGTCCTACCAAGAAAGGCGGCGACTTTTCCTATCGACTGCAGGGACCTAGCTTGATCATTGAGTATGCCGGACAGGATCTTGGCGGTGATCCGCATAACCACTTGCATTCCATGTATCGCGACCCAACCAACGAATATGGAGCGGGGCTTGGGAAGAAAAAATAACAATTGTTGAAAAAAAGGACCTGTCACATCCAGCTAGAATCTTGAGCAAGAGGCAAAAGCTAAGCTCCGGATATGCTGCTATGTGCTCCAAGACATTTTTGATTCTAGCTGACTTAGGATCCTCCATTGAAAGGCATGTTTAATAAACGCAGCCCCCTTTCACTCTCACTGGCTGTATTGCTTCTCTTTCCGTGCCAAATACTCGCCCAGAGAACACTAACTCAGACTGTGCTTGTTGAGGATACCACCAGAGAATACCTTGTCTATCTTCCCGCTGATCTTAATGCAACTCAATCCATTCCGATTCTCTTCTGCTTCCATGGAGGAGACATGTCTGCAGAGGAAATGATGAGGCTCGCGGACTTTCGTCCTTTAGCCAATAGCAACCGGTTCATTGTTGTATACCCAAAAGGTTTGATATATGAGGGCGCAACACACTGGAACTCCGAAGGCCCCTATGATAACGGCACGGACGAGATTGGATTTGCTCGGGCTATGATCGATGCACTGGTCAGTAATTACGGAGCTGACCGCAACCGCGTGTATGCCTGCGGATTCTCACTGGGAGGCAATCTCATGTGGGACTACGCCTGCCTGCTTGGAGACCGCTTTGCCGCAGTGGCAAGTGTGGCAGCCAGCATGTGGCAATGGACGCGCCGGGACTGTGCCACCACCATCCGCACGGGAATTCTCTCAATCCATGGAACAAACGACTTCTACAACCCATACAACGGCAACCAGTATTCGGTCTCAATCGACCAGTTAAATAATCACTGGGTAACAATTAACGGCATACAGGATCCCCCGCTTACCAGTAATGTTGGCAGGGGCGTAACTCGTTACCTTTGGGAACAAGAAAATGTTTGCCATACAGTCGAGCACTATAGGATCGAGAGAGGAGAGCACGAATGGCCCTCTTTCTCTACTCAGGTTATCTGGGACTTTGTTTCCCGTTATGACAGCAACGGATTAATAGGCTGCGGCACTCCTGCAGAATTGATTATCAATGCCTACCAACCGGAAACCGGTGAACTGACCATCACAGTAAGCAACCTTCCTGAAGGGCGTTTTGAACTGCGCAAAACCAGCTCGGGCACTTTTGATTTTAATTCCCCGGGCATCAACATTGATCGCAATACATCTTTCCCGCTCACTATCGAAAACATCCGCGATGATGCACTGATCCTGCAGATTTTTGAAAAGCCCTGAGCATTGCCCTACGCCCGGCGTGCTCTTAAATCAAAGGCCTGATAGGACACCTTAGTTTCTTTGAGAGGACATTAGATCTTTAATTTCCTCTCGACTGGCAACCGCACCCTGCGCTCCTTCACGAGTGACTGAAAGAGCACCTGCAGCGTTGGCAAAACAAATAGCACTGAAAAGGCTTTGCCCTTCATCAAGTGCCACGGCCAACGCTCCTGTGAAGGCATCCCCTGCCCCGACCGTGTCCACTGCACGAACAACCGGAGGCTTCAATTGCTGAACATCCTGTGAACCGGTAAGCCACAGAGAGGGATCTTTACCTTGGGTAACAATGACCGTCTCTAGCTGATGTTCATGTAGAAGTTCACGGGTCAGTCGGAATGGTTTTTCGCCGAAAAAGCAAGCCGCCTCATGCTCGTTCAATACCAGTATATCACAGGGAAAATCAACAGTATTAAAAGACTCATTCCACGGAGAGGGGTTGAAAAGAACAGAAACATTATTCTCACGCGCCATCAAACAGGCATGCTTTATGGTATCAAGTGGCAGTTCAAGTTGCAGCAGCAGAATGTCCGCCTTCTCAAAAAGACCGACGTGCTGCTCAAGGTGATCTGGACGCAGTGCATGATTACTTCCGGGATTGATAATAATCGAGTTCTCTCCTGACTGCTCAACGCCAAGAAAGGCAGAACCCGTATGGAGTTGGTCATCGGTAAGTATTAATGAGGAATCAAATCCATGAGCCGAGAGATATTCCCGGTAATCTTTACCGGCGGAGTCATTCCCCACGCAACAGAGTAGGTTTACATCACCACCGGCTGAACGTGCCGCCATCGCCTGATTGGCCCCCTTTCCTCCAAAGGACTTCAGAGCTGAAGTCGCTATAGCCGTCTCACCACGCGACGGGAGAGTGGGGACATACAGCGTGTTGTCGATAATCAGTGAACCTATAACTAGGATGGACATGTACTTGGATATACCTTCGTATTATGAATTTAGTTGCCTAAAATAGATCCTTAAAATCGTGATCATACTCCCATGAAGCTCGTGGAACAAGGAGTCCTTGATTGCCGAAGATTCCGCGATCATCATGCTATTTAAATCAAGCACGAGATATCTCAATCCAATAGAAATAATGATGACGTTTTCAGTGAGAACTGTCCTTCTGTGCGCCACCATAGCAACAGGCAAACAGGTAGTGGCGAAGCCTACTGATACAACTCCATCTGGCGACCAGAAAATTTCCTTTTCAGCCATCTGGGAAGAGGAAATCCCGATAACGTGCAACCTTGCTGTGGCAATGGACGGCACCGCGCTTCAACACAAGTTGAGCCATGGAGACACAGAGGGTGAAGACCACGAAAAACATAACATCAATCAGCATCTTTCCCGGTAAATTCACATGCTCAAATCATCACTTCTAAATTTCGCGATTGGCCTTGGGATCACATTTTTTTTGCCAACCATAACGGGAATGGCAGCCACCAAAAAGGTTTATGTGGGTACTTCAGAGGTCAGCATAACTCCTAATCGCCCAGTCGCCCTAGAGGGTTCATTCGCGCTGCGCATCTCAGATGGAATCCAGTCACCGATAGTGGCAAGCATCATTATAGTAGAGTCCAGAGAACACCAGAAAGTCATTGAACGTTCCGTAATGGTCAGTGCCGACTTGGTCCATTTACCAATGGAGATGATCATCGCAGTGCGTAAAAAAATTAGCCAGCGATATCCGAAATGGAACACCAATAAGATTTTTATCAGCACTACACATACTCACCAAGCCCCGGTAGTCATGCGTAACAACTTTATCATCCCAGAACATGCCATGTCTGTTGCCGAGTATATTGACTACTTTGTTGAGCAGGTCACCATGGGCATTGTAAGTGCACAGCAAAATCTCCAGACCGCCAGTGTTGCCTGGGGGCTTGGCAGCGCAATCGTTGCCTATAACCGTCGCACAACATATCTGGACGGATCTGCCCAAGTATATTCAGCTATTAACCGACCTGAATTCAAGGGACCTGAAGGCCCGGAATACCAAGGAATCCCTATCATTTTCTTTTTTAATGATGCCGGCAAACCGCTAGCCGCTGCCGTCAATGTATGGTCACCTTCACAGGAATATTTTGGCTCCAAAAAAATCAGTGCTGACTTCTGGCACCCCGTACGAGAACGACTAAAGCAAGAGTTTGGAAAAAAGTTTGTGACACTTGCTTGGTGTGGAGCCTCAGGAGACCAGGGACCATGGCGGCGCGTGCATGTCGAGGCAGAAGAACGCATGCGCAAACTTCGTGGCATTGATTCATGGCTTGAAGAATTCGGACGCCGGATTGCCGGCTCTGTCATGGATACCTACAAGCTGGTCCAGAATGAACGACATCATACCATCCAACATTCGCACGTCATGAAAACACTTCCCCTTCCCGGATGGAAACTCACTGCAAAAGAACTTCAGGACATTCGAAACTGGCGCAACAGCCTTGCTGAGGAACTTGCATCTGAACCTGAAAGGGCGCATGCACTAGCCCGCCCAATCTCTTGGCGCACGCAGTTGCTCGAGAGACAGGAGGCCATGTCGAAACGAGACAACCACGCTTATGACTCGGAAATCCATGTCTTACGGATTGGCGATGTAGCCATCTGCACAAATCAATTTGAGCTTTATACCGAATTTGGATTACGAATACTAGCCCGCAGTGATGCCCACATGACCTGCGTCGTCCAGTTGACCGGCCCTGCGCACTACCTTCCTACAGAAGAAGCGGTAAAAGGACGGGGTTACGGAGCTATTCCGGAAAGTTGTGCCGTTGGCCCTGAAGGCGGAACGGCACTGGTGAATGAAACTCTCACTGTCATTAACGAGCTCTTCAACAACCTGAAAATCACCCTGCCTGATCACGGAAAATTGAAAGATGACATGCCAGTGGGTGCTGGCTGGCAGGATCTTCTCGCTAAAGATATTCAATGGGAACTTGAACCGGAATACTGGCAGAGACGGGGAAAGAGTTTACACGGCGAATCAACCGGTGGTGACCATCACTTTGCCTGGACAAAGGATGAATTCACTGATTTTGAACTTCACGCAGTGATGAAGATGAGTGGCACTGGTGCCAATTCTGGTGTTGGAATCCGCTTAAACCCCATAAGTGCAAACAACGTCCCCGGTTACCAGATTGACATGGGCCCTAGCCACTGGGGAAGCCTCTGGGAAGAAGGAGGGGCGGGCATGATACAAAAATTCAGGGATAAGGATGCCCATCGACTGGTTAAACATGAAGACTGGAATCATTACTACGTGATTGCCCGAGGACACCATATTCAGGCATGGCTAAACGGTGTAAAAACCATCGACGTTCACCATGATGCTGGTCCTTTAAAAGGAGCAATAGGACTCGAGTTATGCAACGGCCCAAAGCATACAATCATTGATGTCCGAACGCTCTCCCTACGAAGGTTGCCTAGGTAACCGGTCTCACTTCCCCTGTAGTAGCAACACTGATAGAATTAACTCCTTTCGCATCGCATAACCGCGCAAGGGGCTTCCCGTCTTCGTGACCGCCCTCGCAGTGGCCACATCGGTTTCCAAAATCTGAGCAGATGTGGCTCCCACGTGCTGATTCGTAAAGCCAGTATCAAGCTGTTGAAGTAACATCCTGCAAAAACAACACTACCATCGCCTCCTTTAATCGAAAGGTTCCATCAATCTACATTGCTAAGTCGCAGCGATTCGCCCCCACAAAGTCACGGTTCACCACCGCATGGGAGCATCCACCTCCATCATCCTTTTCCGTAAATGCGACACCCGTCAACTTATCCAATTGCCGACTGGTCAACCTTCCGGCACCTGCCTCCTCGAGGGATTTCATGAATTCCCCATAGACCGACTCCACCACGAAGACGGCCTTTTCCCCGATACAGAGCAGGTTGTTATCAAAAGCAGCACCCTCTATCACGCTCTCTGCCGCTGAGACAAGGTTCGCGGTTTCATCGACAACGACCACCGGGTTCCCGGGACCTGCGCATATAGCTCGCTTCCC
>CALCSP010000203.1 GCA_937893785.1 uncultured Verrucomicrobiales bacterium | reverse complement strand
GCCATGAATATGAGCACCTCCACAAAAAATGGTTTGTGAGAGAGCGACTTTCATATCCGCATCGGTCCAGTCTCGTCCCCATTCATCAAGAAACTTGAGCTGCCGCTCGCCTAACAGGCGAGCCTGAGGCACATCCACGGATTTGGGATCGTAGTCTGGGTTACGAATGTGATCGGGACGAGGACCCTGCTTCGGAATCATTCCCGCCGGACCGGTCTTGAACTTACGATCCTCGATAATAGCAAAGCTGATACGTCCCCAATTAAGTTGAGTGTAATAGGTTCCGATACCCCGTTCGATGGGAGTGGAATCGTATGGATCAGGTAAATGGCTCGTCTGAGCGCGTTCCACCTCTTTAACATATTCCACGGGCATGGCATACCCGCCGTCAGAAGCACCGGGCAATGTTGATTTTTTCCCGTTGTGTCCCCAGATATTTGGCTGCCCTACATCATGATCGTCAGGAATACTTACGGTCGGATAGTTCTTAATCACCTCTCCGAAGTCTCGCCCAAACCTCAACCAGGCAGCATAATGACGGCGATGGTCGTAAACTTGGTCGCCAGAAAAGAAAAGTAAATCGGGCTTAAGTCTTTTGATATTTTCTACCAAGTCCTTTTTAGGAATATCCCCCCCATGACCTGGATTGATAGAATTGCCGGTAAAACCAACAGCAACGAATTCTCGCTTGTCGGTCGGATTTTTTCGAATAATTCCTTCATACGTCGCCTTCTTCCCATGCCTGACTCGGTAGGGCGTCTCGATAGAGTCATCCCACTTATCAACCCGAAAAGGAACGGTCCACCCCCTCTCTATGACCTGCCCCTCGGCTACCTTCTTCCAACTCCCACCCAGCTTGGCTTCAAGGGTTGCCGTGCGAGGTTCACCTTTCTTAAGCGGGTAGAGCTGAGCGGTTAACTTAAGGGTATTCTCGTGAACCGTATAAAGCGCGAAGCAAATAACTTGATCCCGGGTAATTTCCGGAATGGCCAAGGGATCTACCCTTTTTTTCTTCTGGGCGAACGCGGACGTAATGGCTGAAAACAGAAACACGGCCGAAAACAAGAACGATGGAATGTTTTTCATTTGTATATTAATTGGGATATTTCTGCTTAGAATCATCCTGCTGCCAATTCAAGTTATCCCTGATTTTTTGCACATCCATCCCAACTGCATCATTGAGTTATTTCACACCAAACAACCAATGAGCAGGCTTCCTCTTTGAAAAGAACTCTGTGCAAAATCCTGAGCCAAGAATACCTAATCAATCAGGCATCACTGAAATCATTCCAGCATCTTGCAGAAAGGCATTTCTTCGGGTATTGCTCAAATGAGTGCCAGTTTTATTATCAGAGTAAAAAATGGCTCAAAAAGAGTCACACCGCTTGCCCTATCGCAGAAAAAAACTACAACCAAACAGTTCCTAAAAGCACCCCTTTCTGCAACACCAACAGCCCATTTTAAATCATCATCCTTCAAACCAGTGTTCCAAATTATTTTTAACGAGATTAGCCAGAGCTAAAATGGCGTCCGCATATTGGATTTCTTTCGTTATTATAATTGGCAAACCTAACGTTTTTATTAATGATTTAATGTCTTGGTTAT
>CALCSP010000202.1 GCA_937893785.1 uncultured Verrucomicrobiales bacterium | reverse complement strand
TCGAAGTTCATTGAATTGATCCCTGCAGGGCATTTTTGCCCCTGTTGTAAATGGTTAGGCCAAGTAAGATCAGAATGCTTACCATTACTAGATTGAGCCAGAGATCGGGGCTGATACCGCAACCCATTAAAAGGCAGGGGAGGCCAATGGCGAGAGCTCTGTCGCTTTTACCCATAGGGCCGTCATAGCGCCGGGATGAACCGATCTGAATGGCTACAACACCCATCATTTCGCTGACTACTGAGAGAACCACGATAATGACCATGAGTTGGGGATGAAACCCCGGAACTAAAGCCAGCGGTAGATAAAGAGCACAGTCTGAAATAACGTCTCCGATTTCATTAAGTATTGCTCCGAGATTAGTTTTCATTCCGTGCTCACGGGCCAGCATGCCGTCTATCGCATTAAGAGCCATGCGCACAAATAACATGACTGGCACCAGCATGAGTGGCCAATATCTGCTAGGCCATTGCAAGACACAGTATCCAGTTGCGATGGATGCAAGCATAGCCAACAGGGTCACTTGGTTAGGACTGACACCGCAATTTGCCAGATGCTTCGTGATTGGGCGCAGTATAGACTGAAACCCGGGCTTTAGATCATAGATGCTGGCCATTTTCTTCAGGAATGATCATTAAGAGGATGAGGTGTTCTCTTTTGGTTTCCTGATAAATATTAGTCTTATTTATGCATTGACTATATTGATTATTTTTTTCATGTCATCAAATAAACAAATGGTAAACACCCTTGTTTCCGGCTAGATAACAGGATCAATCTCGATGTTGTCGATGAGTCTAGCAGTGCCGAATTGCACTGCCGTTGCGGCAAGTGCAGGTCGGTCAATTTCCATGAGCTCTTGCATGGTTTCGCGATCTACAATCTGGAGGTAAGAAATTTTTCCGAGAGGGGCTTCTCTTGCGATCATATCGCGGGCGGCCTTTATCCTTGCAGCACTTTCTAGGTTGTTGTTTTCACTGATACCTTTTAGGGCCTTGTATAACACGGGTGCCTGCGCGCGTTGTTGAGCACTGAGGTAACGGTTCCGCGAACTCATGGCGAGGCCATCTTTCTCCCTTATAGTTTCTGATCCGATGATCTTTACAGGCATCTTGAGGTTGCTGGCCATCTGCTTAATGACGGCAAGTTGCTGATAATCCTTTTTACCAAACACGGCAATGTCAGGTTGAATCAGGCTGAAGAGCTTATTAACCACTGTACAAACCCCGTCAAAATGCCCAGGCCGATCAGGACCGCATAGTGTTCCGGTGAGTTTTGTATCAGCGTTTGTGCCTAAGTCTTGCTCTGCACTGTACATTTCTTCGACAGTTGGCTGGAAAAGGATATCAGTGCCGGCGGCAATGCACAGGGACCGGTCTTCGGCAGGTGTTCTCGGGTAGGTCTCGAAATCTTCACCCGGACCAAATTGTGTGGGATTGACAAAGATGGAAACAATGAGCTGACCAGCTTTGCCGGCAAGGCTGCGACCATGTCTGATTAACCGTTCATGTCCGTGATGAAGGGCGCCCATGGTTGGCACCAAGACACGAGTTTTGCCGCTTGAAAGGTGCTCGATTTCCTCTGCGTGCTCGATGATAGTCACTATTACCGAATAATGGCTGTGAGAGGATGATGCAACAGTGCAGGGACGTGTGTGTGGGTAACCATCACTGGATATGGGATTTTCATTGCAAAGGAATCAATTATCGGTTGTGTAAAGGCATGAGATTTTCCACCATTTTTTCGAATGTTGTGAGTTTGTGTGTTTCTCCCTTTGTTTTGGCCGGGGAAGGATCGCCCACACCTGCAACAGGAAATGACAAAGTTGGCAGTGCGTTGCGTTTTCAGGCGAAGGATATCGAGGGCAAGGAGGTGGACTTGGGCTCCTATCAGGGCAATGTGGTAGTTTTTGTAAACGTGGCCAGTAAGTGCGGCTTGACCTCGCAGTATGAGCAACTTCAGGCCCTGCATATTAAGTTTAAGGATGCTGGATTACGGGTTCTGGGGTTTCCTGCAAATCAGTTCCTTAAGCAGGAACCAGGGACAAATTCTGAAATCAACACATTCTGCAAAACGAATTATGGGGTGACTTTCGACATGTTCTCCAAGGTAGTAGTTAAGGGTAAAGGGATTTGTGAACTTTACCGTCATTTAACCTCGAGTGACGCAAAGCCGAAAGGCAAGGGTGGGATCTCATGGAACTTTGAGAAAGTGCTTGTTGGCAGGGATGGTGAGGTAAAGGCCCGTTTTTCTCCCAGAACTAAGCCTAACTCCAAGGAGTTCGTAGCTGCGGTTGAGGAGGCCTTGGCAGCAAAACCATAATATTACTGACGGGAAAAACGTCGTTACACTGAAAGGGCATGAAGGTGTTGTTCCTTCAGTTTAGACCGTTTCATTAGATGCCTTGCCATGCATGAGACACGGTCTTTCTGATAAGGTATGCAGACATCTTTGCTCCTTCTAAATTGAACAAAGGTAAGAGGAACTGAAAAACTATCTAAGGGTTGAAGGTTTCCTACGTTGTGACTGAAAGTGTCTCAGACAAAGTAATGAAAAGAAAATTGATCCAAACAAAGGCGTGTTTTGCTCTTCTCATGTCGGTTCCGGTTCTCATGCCAGATCCTTTGGTGGGTGCTGATGACGCCGCCGATATCCGTTCTGTTGCTGCCAGTAACCGGCACTTTGCGCTTAAGCTTTACCGACAATTAAAAGAGGAGGAGGGCAATTTGTTTCTTTCTCCTTATAGCATTTCTTCGGCCCTTGCCATGACCTATGGAGGCGCTCGTGGCGAGACGGCCAAGGAGATGGCCAAGACCCTAGATTTTAATCTCCCACAGGAACGCTTACATGCTGCGTTTGCCGGGCTTGATTCCAGTCTCAACGTGGTTGGTGTCAAAGGGGGGGTGGAACTTGCGACAGCGAATGCCCTCTGGCCGCATCAAGATTATCCCTTCCGCAAGGATTTCCTAGATTTGATTGCTGAAAGTTATCGCTCAAGCGGCCAGAGCCTTGACTATGGTAAGCCGGAAACTGCCCGAGGAATTATCAATGGTTGGGTGGAAAAACAGACCCGCGAAAAAATCAAGAACCTGATCCCTGCCGGTGCGATTGATTCACTGACACGTATGGTATTGACAAACGCGATCTATTTCAAGGGGAGCTGGGCGAGTGCGTTTAAGCAAAAGGCCACCCGGGACACCCCTTTCAAGGTTGCCCCCCAAAAAACTCTTACAGTTCCGATGATGTTCCAGAAAGGGCAATTTGGTTATTATCAAGATGCCGATGTACAGATACTTGAGATGCCCTACAAGGGGAAGCAGGTATCGATGTTTGTTCTTTTGCCTAACCAGGGAAACACGGGTTTTCGACGGCCGCCAAAACCACTGGAAAAAAAGCGAACTTTATCTGACCTGGAAGCAATGCTTAGCCCACAAAAACTTTCTGAATGGATGGATAAGATTCGTCCCGCGAAGGTGGATACATGGTTGCCGAAATTTAAGATGACTTCCACCTTTAGCCTTGGAGAACCTTTGCAGGCATTGGGTATGAAAAAGGCATTTACCGATGCGGATTTTTCCGGCATGGACGGAAGCAAGAGGCTTTACCTCAGTGCGGTGTTGCATAAGGCCTTTGTCGAGGTCAACGAAGAGGGAACCGAGGCCGCTGCCGCGACCGCCGCCATCGTTGCGTTTAAGTCTGCCCGGCCGATGGGGCCAAGGTTTCGCGCCGATCACCCTTTCCTGTATTTAATTTGCGACAAGTCGAGCGGCAACATTCTTTTTCTAGGGCGCTACGTGACGCCACCCAACAGGTGATGGTAATTTGTTGGGCTAGAGTAACGCTTTCCAGAAAGAGTTTTTTTTAACCTCTGGAGAACCCACTTCTGATAGACTTGATGCTTGTTGCCTTCAGCAAAATGGCTGTTGCAAAATAGGTTGTCATTCCTGCAATGATGAGCAGTCCCAAGCCAAGCACTCTCTTCAGGCTTTCTTCTTCAAACCAGCTGTCTGTCATCCGGTAAAGCCCAAATAGGGCTATGCCCATGATGAGTGCTGCAATCAGCATTCTCGGCAACCGCAGGAGGGTTTTGATGTCCGGTTTCCAGAAGCCGCGCAGGCCGAGGGCCAGCAAAGCCACATTGACCCATGCGCTGATTGCTGTTGCCAGAGCAATGCCGACATGACCTAGCAGGGGAAAAAGGGCGAGCGAACAGGCAATATTCACAGCAACCGTGATCAATGCCATGATCATTGGTCTCTTGGTATCCTCCCTGGCAAAGTAGCCAGGTTGCAATACTCTCACCATGACATAGCCCGGAAGGCCGATGGCAAAACCTGCTAGGGCGGCGGCGGTTTGCGCAGTACTTTCTGCATGGAACTCACCTCGTTCAAAGATCGTGCTGATAATGGGAACGGGAATGACCAGCATGGCTACCGTTGCAGGAAGTGTTAACAGCATGGCAAAATCCATTCCCCGGGTAATGCTGCCGGTAGCTCCTTCCCGGTCGCCGCTGCGCAGTTTACGAGTGATTTCCGGAAGCAAGACCACGCCGAAGGCGATGCCGATCATGCCTAGAGGCAATTGATAGATACGATCGGAGTAGTATAGGAAGGAAAGGGCTCCATCCTGTGTCGAGGCGATGACAGTTCCCACAAAGAGGTTTAGCTGCTGGATACCCGCAGCCAGGACTCCTGGTATCATCAGGGTGAACAGGCGCCTAATGCCGGGTGTGATTTTCGGGCTGACAGGCACAACACGGATTCCTTTGGCTCGACAGGTGAAGTAGAGTGCTAATAGTTGCACAAAACCGGCGATGAAAACCGCCCAGGAGATGACATACCCGATCTCACGGAAGTTACCGACTAGGCCCATGGCAGGAACCACAATGAGAAGGGCGGTGATAAAGATTAGGTTGAGGATTACCGGGGCAAAAGCCGGCATTGCGAATACCTTGATTGTATTCAGCGTTCCGCTCAGGTGTGCAGAGAGCGCCATGCACAATAGATAACTGAACATAATCCGTGCAAGGTTGACAGTGGTGTCAAACTTTTCAGGATCTTCAGTGAAACCGTGGGCAAATACCCACATGATGGCAGGCATGGCAGGGATAGCCACGAGTGTTCCCACTATGAGCACGATGGCCAAGATTGAGAAAGTCCGGGAGGCAAATTGTTCGGCTGCAGCACGGTCTTTTTCCTCCAGTTCCCGTGCGAAGAGGGGGACGTAGGCGGAGTTGAAGGCTCCCTCGCCGAATATGCGGCGAAACATGTTCGGGAAACGGAATGCAGCGACGAATGCGTCCGCAGCGCCTCCCGTTCCAAGGTAGCGCCCAATCAATACCTCTCGCAACAGGCCGAGCAGGCGGCTTAACAGCGTGAATCCGCTGATCGTGGCCATGGACTTAAGCATCGACATTAGAGGTTTATCCTGAGGATCTGGTCAGGGGTTCTGGGCATCTCCACGTGCCGGGGATAACAACGTCCGGTGCTCGGGCGACCTTTCATTTTTCTTGAGTGAGGAGCTGAACACTGCTGAAGATGCTACGGCTTAGCGGATGCACGGCGGAGACGATCCTGAATAGCAAGGCCGACTCCGCGTTCCGGGACGGGTTCGGCGATGATGGCGTCCGCTCCGCATTGATCCAGCTTGCGAAGCGCAAAGAAAAAACGCACAGCGGCTTCGGGCATCTTTCCTGAACCGGGACTGAGGATTTCAACCTCGTGCCAAGGGTGCAGATCAATAAAGCCGTCCTTGGGTTGCCCTCTGTAACTGAGCATTGCGTAGCGTTGCCCTTCCTGCGGCTTAAAGTCAGAGGGTTTCTCGAGAAGTTGCAGTGGAGTTCGTGGTGCGTAGTGACTTGCGAGTTGTCCAGGTGCCTCGAGTTTTTCACCAACTGGGGGCAATTGTTTACCGGTTATCACTTTGCCTGTTTTCTTGAGCATTTCCACAGTCACAGGGCCGGGCCGCAAAATGTGAATGAACGGCTTAGTCTTGCCACTGGCCTCAACCCGAACAATCGTGGATTCCATGCCTTCCGAGCAGGCACCACTGTCTATGATCATTGGTATACGTTCTGAGAGTTCACTCATTACCGCTGAGCTTGAAGTTGGTGAGATGCTGCCGAAACGGTTGGCACTGGGAGCTGCGATTGGAGCTCCAATTTCCTTGATCACAGCCTTGAATACCGGGTGTTTGCTACAACGAACCGCAACGGTATCGAGACCTGCCGTTACAATATCTGGAACTTCCGGTTTTTTCGGCAGGACAAGCGTCAGCGGTCCAGGCCAAAATTCGCTTACCAAGCGATCTATCGGATCGGCGATATCAGCTGGCACTTCAGCGACTTGATTCAGCATTGTTTTGTCGAGGACATGGACAATGAGTGGATCGAATGCCGGTCGTTGTTTGGCCTCGAAGACCGAGGCACAGGCAACCGGGTTGAATGCGCATGCAGCAAGACCGTAGACTGTCTCTGTTGGTAACGCAACGATCTGCCCGCGGTTCAAGAACCTGCACGCCCTCGATACGGCCGCGCGGATTTGTTCGGGTGAACTGGCTTCTAATATTACAGTTTCCATCCGTTGGATTGTGCTTAACAATCCCGAATAGGTGCCGGGCGTCAATAACACACCGTATGCTCTAATCCTTGCGCAAGGCGGGTGGGACACTAAATTCAGTGTTACTGATGGCCAATATGATACGCAAAACGCCGGTAAACCTTATTTTGATCGGGTTCATGGCTACTGGCAAATCCACTCTGGCAAAAGCCCTGGCACCTGGGCTGGGCTTTGATGTTGTGGATACTGACGATCTCATTGTTAAACGAGCAGGCAAGCCGATCACGGACATTTTCAGTGAGGTGGGTCAAGATGGCTTTCGTGACTTGGAATGCGAGGTTTTGAGGGATTTGCTGAATCGCGAACGGATGGTGATATCAACCGGAGGAGGGATTGTTACTCGAGCTGCAAATATTGAGCTAATTCGTTCACTGGGCATGGTTATTTGGCTTGATGCCAGCATTGATGTGATTATCGAGAGGGCATCAAAAAGTGATGACCGGCCTCTGCTTAACACTGATGATCCAAGGCGTAGTGTCGAGGAACTCATGGCCAAGCGTATTGAGCTTTATAGGGAAGCGGCAGATGAGTGTATTGATGTGGATGATCTTAGCAGTGAGGAACTGGCATATGGAATTGCCGAGAGTGCCCGTTTCTGGTTTTCAGCAAGTCATTGAATGATGCCTGAGACACTGGAGAGCCAAGTCAGGAAAGTTGCCTCGCAGCTCGGGTTTGACGAATGCCGCTTTGCGCCCGCAGGGAGGGCAACACATGCTGATGAATTTCAGTCGTGGATTGATGAAGGAAAGCACGGTGATATGGA
>CALCSP010000201.1 GCA_937893785.1 uncultured Verrucomicrobiales bacterium | reverse complement strand
GGCGAAGCGCGAGACGACCAAATCCGGTCCAGCATCGCCATTGCCGGCAATCAACTCTTCATCCGCACCAACACCAAGCTCTACTGCGTGGGCAAGTAATCGAGGAGAAATCCAGAATCACCAAACGCCCCGTGAACCGGGGTGTTTTTTTGTGTCAAAACAGGAACGTGATGGAACTCGTCCCTCCCATGGTCGGGAGCGGAAAAGTTCCGCCTTACCCCTAAACACCTAAATCACGCTCACGACAGCCCAAGTTTGGAACAACGCGAGTTCACAAAAAAACCGGCCCAGATCAATCCGAGCCGTCGTGTGATTGTGTAACAGGACAACCTAAAACTTAAAGATCAGATCCGCCTGCATGCGGTTATTGCTCTCATCATCCGTGCCATCCTCGGATTGAGTATCATAAACCGTCAGAGCCACCTGCACATTATCATAGATCATGTACTTACCCTGTAACCGCAATCCTTCCACATTAGTGCCGGACCCATACGAGTTCGCCGTATTGGCTCCCCACGCACCAAAGTCCGAGTCGCTGAGATCATCCCAGATGGCATCGCGCTCAATGCTCCGGTACCCCAGGCTGGCTTCCCATTGACCCGCTTTCTTGGCACTACCCAATTTGACGCCGGTGGCAAAACCAGTGTCCTTACTCGCAGCGCTTTCCTGGTTGTTGACCCACGTCCCGTAGATCTTGACCCCTGGCCCGGTTTTGAAGCTCAACGCACCATCAATAAACAGCGGAGTGTATCCCACGCCTGAGCTATTACCGGTACGCTTTGATGCCCCTGCCTGACTGAGACCACCGTCATCCACCGTGTAAACGCCCAAGCCCAGATCCCAGTTGGTGGTAGCATTGAGAGAAGAGCTAGCCGTCACCTGCGCCATGTACATGGCGTTCATGTTCGTAGAGGCGTGTTTCTTCTCACCATTGATCAAATAAGCACCTCCATGGAAACCTACATCTACACTACCGGCGGTAGTGCTGTAATGGGCTTCCAAACCCTCCGGAGTGATGTCGCCATCAAAAAGGACTTTAGAAACCTTCCAGCCGGTCTTTTCAAAGTTTTGCATTTTACCACCAATGAAGGTTACTTCCCCAATATCCATGGAAGCCCACGCCTGATCGAGGCTGATGGTATCACGGGCAAACCCGTTACTAAAAGTTTGGTTGGTAGAACCAATATCATCATCGCCATTTTCGCCTCCCGTCGCCAAGCGGAAGCCGACTTTCACGCCGTTATTCATATCGGCCGTGCCGCCGAAGCGGAACCGATAACGCCAGCGATCATTGGCGCCATCCCCAGCAGAGTTGCTATCCTTGGTATGATCATAGCGCAAGCGCAGATCGCCCTTGAGCGTCAGGCTGTTAACCCAGCTGGGCATGCTGTCGTTGAATTCGGTGTTGGATTCCTCGGCGAGCACATCGGCCTCGGCTTGAGTAATCACACCTTTCTCAACGAGCTTTTTTAGAAGGCTCGCATTGTCTCCAGCTTCGGCATTAAAGGCGGCAGCACTGGCCAGCACTCCAACCCCAAGAGCTTTAGTTATATTGAACTTCCTCATTAGTCGTATTTGTTGAACACATTTATATACTGCAGTTGTCGTTTGAAAGTGATCTGTGACAGGGAAAGGGCGAAATTGTTACATCTCTGTTAAGGAGTAGATTATTCATCACCAACTCCCCCGTAGCCAGTTCATAGGCGGGTGCCACACCTCGATGACGGGGCGCAATCCTTTAGTTGTTTAGCTTTGTTTGGTTTCAGCATCGGAGCCGGGTTGCTTTTTTTCCTGATATCCAATGCGGTGAAACGGATTGACGATGCTGGTGGCAATGTTGCGGGAGTGGCTGCCAATGCGCTTGAGAAAGCGAACATACAGCACCACCGCCGCCGCCTCGGGAGACTCCAGATCACTCACCTTGCCGGATATGACGTCACCCGCCATATCATCGCAATCGGTCGATATTTCCTCCTTATATTCCTCCATCACCTGCCGCGCGAGCTCCTCGTCGCCCTCCTTGAACGCTTCGATGGCGTGGGTAAACACCTCGGTAATGTGGGCCTCGATTTCCTGTAACTTCGCCTCTAAACTCCCCGCCTTGAGGCGCTTGGGATGGCTGCGTGCGAGGTCGTAAATATTTTTTGTGTAATCCCCGATGCGTTCGATATCGATCACCACACTCACCAGTGCCAGGCCGGAGTTGAGCTGAGTGTCACTGGAAAGCATCAGGTGCTTCATGACCTTTTTACGCACGTCGCGCTCGGATCGGTTGATCTCCTTGTCGAGTGCATAAATGTCCAAATCGATTTCTGCACTGTCGTGTTGACGGAGAGATTCGATGGAGGCGGTGTACATCCTGCCGTCGGTATCAAGCATTTCACATGCCTCCTCAAACGCTTGTTGATAGAGGTTGTCTTTTTTGAAAATGCTGATGATTTCTTTCCACATAAGCGTTGAGCCTAAACAATCTCTCTCTAATTGGCGAATCTATTCGCCTGATTCTGTAGCATTGCTGTCCGTTGCATTTCTATCTCGTGGTTGAGTCTCATTGTCACCTCTCTTGTCTGGCACCGTTTGTTCCTCTTTACCCTTTCCACCTTTCAGTGCACCGGAAACGGTTGACCATGTCACAGCAATGGGGATCAGGTAAAACACGAGGACGATCAACACGATTGGAATCACCCGGTTACGTAAACAAAATTCTGCAATCCGTTCGGCAATCTTCACTGGAAAATCCCGAATGGGGGCGTAAGGCATGAATACCAGTGCCCCCGTGCAGTTAAACAAAAAATGTGCAAAGGCCACCGTGGCCCCCGCCACAATTTCTGGTGGCACTGACTGCCCTGGCTCTACGGTCACCGCACTGGCGGCAGCCAAGGCGGCCAACAAACCCGTCATGGTCGTACCAATATTGGCACCGATGTCGAACGGAAAAATCTGACGCAAACGCAACACTCCGGCACCCGCCAGCGGGATGATCAGGCTCGTGGTGATCGAACTGCTCTGAACCAACACAGTAAGGCAAATGCCTACCAAGAAGGCGATACCAGCATTACGGAACAAGTAAGCATCGAAAAAGGCCTCCAGTTTTTTCAGCACCAAGCTCTTTAACAGCTTCCCGATACAGAAGAGCATGCAAAATGTGATCAATATGGATACCACCAATAACCAGCCCTCTCCATTAAGCACATCACCCAACCATTCGATGACCGGTTTGGTGGCTTTCTTCATGTAATTCTCAGGCTTTGTCACACCCGTAACATCAATGAAAATAGTGCCTAAATATCCTGCTGCAGTTTTAAGGAATCCAAAAGCGAGCTCCAGTGGTAACAAGATAGCTACGGTGATGATATTAAACGTATCGTGCAATGACGCCGCCGAAAATGCTCTTCGAAATTCCGCCTTACTGGTAATGTGCCCCAGTGAAACAATCTTGGCCGTTACCGTGGTCCCGACATTGGCGCCCATAACCATGAAGATGGCACCTCCCAAATCGACGGCACCCGCTGCCACTAAACCCACAATCAGGCTAGTTGTAGTCGAGGAGCTTTGAACAATGGTGGTTGCCAGAATGCCGATAAACAACCCCACAATAGGCGATTGGGTGGCTTCCAGAAGACGAGCTGCCGTATCCTTAAATTCGCCCTTAAAGGCTGCACCCATTCCGCCAATGCCAATCAAAAATAAGTAAAGACAGGCAAAGACACCGGCAATTTTTAGGACAGTAAGAAGTTTCTCGTTTTTCATGGAGAAGGGGGAGGGGTAAAAAGGGGGTACGGATTCAAACTATCCGCTTACACAGGCCGAATGGCCTGACGGGCGCTTCACTGGATCAGTCATAAGGGGTTTCACCTGGGCTGCGTTCCAAACGTCGCCGCGGTTTTTACAGGAGCCCATAAACTTTCAAAGGTGAAGTTATCCCCACCTATTCACACCAAAAAATCTTAGAAAAATGCTCGGATTGACTGCTTCTCATTGCTTCACTCCGGCTATGCCGTTGCCTTACAAAATCGCTACGCTGTTGTATGCCTTTCACGAGGATGGCCGCGTTTTGATGATGGAACGCCAGCACGATCCTAACCGCGGCTTATTTAGCCCACCGGGTGGGAAGCTACAAACAGATACCGGTGAGAGCCCGCACAATTGCGCTATCCGCGAGGCTAACGAAGAGACTGGCCTGAATCTTTCACCAAACGATTTACACCTTACTGGCATAGTCAGCGAAAACGGCTACCAAGGCGAAACTCATTGGCTCAT
>CALCSP010000200.1 GCA_937893785.1 uncultured Verrucomicrobiales bacterium | reverse complement strand
TTATAAATTTCAATCCAGTCCGGATAGTCTCCATCTTCATCGAGAAGAGAATCCTCATTATCACTCATGATCTCCGTGATGCGAGGAGCGCAAAAGGCTTCTAAGCAAATAAAGGGAGCCAAAAAAATAATTAAAGCGAAAGAAACTCGGGGAAGAAAATAAAGCATAATGGTTATGCGTTTAAAATAAGGCACGAAATTTGAGCCATTTTTTTAACAAAACCCACCAGCCAATCCTTGTCAATCTCCCCCCTTAAAACCACTTGAACGCACGATTTGATTGCATTGGAATAATCCTGTTGAACCTTGTAACCTTAACCGTTTTGAGAACGCTCCTTTTAACGCTCACAGCTCTTTTTGCAGTCATCCCAAATATGGCAGCAGAGACAAGCCCAAATGAAACCGAAGAACTCGAATTCTTCGAGAGCGAGATCCGCCCCTTACTTGCTAACAAATGTTACTCCTGTCACTCTGAGCAATCTGATGCAAAGGGCAAGCTCAAGGCAAACCTTCGACTGGATTCTCTTCAAGGCATTATTAAAGGAGGTGATTCAGGACCGGCATTGGTTCCCGGAGACGTGAACAGCCTGATCATCAAGGCTGTCGGATACCTCAATGAAGACATGGCCATGCCGCCGAAAGGAAAGCTTAAAGCTCATGAAATTCAGGCGCTAACAAGATGGGTAGAAATGGGAGCTCCCTGGCCCGGAAGCTCACCAGAAACACTGCCGCAGGACGGCACTGATGAGCAACCATATGACTGGGATTCGCTAAGGAAGAATCACTGGTCTTTCCGCAGCTTGGTTAAACCTCCACTTCCCACCGTAAAAAATAAACAATGGACGCAGAGCCCAATCGACTTCTTCATTCTTTCCAGACTAGAAAAAGCCGGAGTTAAACCCAACCCCAAAGCGACAAAGCGCGTATTGATCCGCCGCGCTTATCTCAACCTTATCGGTCTGCCGCCCTCTCCAGAGAAAGTTGAAGCCTTTCTGGCCAACGATTCCCCCGATGCATTTAAGCAACTTGTCGATGAACTCCTTTCTTCAGAGCATTACGGTGAACGTTGGGCCCGCCATTGGCTTGATGTGGCACGTTATAGTGACGGTCACGGTGGATTTGGCGACAACAAAGCACTGCCAAATGCGTGGCGGTACCGTGACTGGGTTGTGTCAGCCCTTAACGATGATCTCCCTTATGATCAATTCGTCATGCAACAGATAGCCGGGGACCTGCTGGGCAATGAAGCTCAACCCGAAGCCACCGGATTCTTTGTCGTTGGCCCCACATACCAGTCTGATGGAGGAGACCCGGAGGCAAAGGCGGCCGCTCAGGCAGAAACCCTCTCTGACCGAATCGACACATTCTCGCGTGCCTTCCTGGGACTTACAGCGGCATGCGCAAGGTGTCATGACCATAAGTTTGATCCCATCACCATCGAGGACTACTACGCGCTGGCCGGGATATTCAATAACACACGAAACACCGAGCGTTTTGTTGGCAAACAACTTGAAATAGACAATTACCAGGCATCACAAAAAGCCATCAGCGACCAGAATAACACCATCAACTCCTACCTGGAGAGTGAAAGTAAGCGGCTAAAAATCAATCGGAAGGAACTTGAAAAGCAACTGCCCGCGCAATCAACTGCAATGCTAACGGAACTGCGGACCAAGCTGGAGCAACTCAAGAAACAATCACCACCAAAACCAGGAACTGCCCATGTCCTCACAGATAGTGGCAGTTCAGATCTACACGTCGCCATAAGGGGCGATCTTAGACGAAAGGGAAAGAAGGTAGCACGTCGGTTCCTTGAGATTGTTGCAGGAAAGCAGGCAGAAACCTACACGGAAGGCAGCGGCAGGCTACAGCTCGCCAAAGCGGTCACATCAGCAGACAATCCCCTCACCCCAAGGGTTATTGCCAACCGCGTTTGGGGATGGCACTTTGGCGAAGCGTTAGCCAGGACTCCCAGTAATTTTGGCCGCATTGGCGAACGCCCAACTCACCCGGAGCTACTCGACTGGCTTGCGACCGAATTGATCGACAACGGATGGTCCCTTAAGCAATTACACCGGAAAATACTCTTGTCCTCAACGTGGCAAATGAGCAGTGCACACGACCTTGAGAAGTTTCGTGTTGATGGTGACAACCGCCTCTTATGGCGCGCATTTCCTCGCAAGCTCGA
>CALCSP010000199.1 GCA_937893785.1 uncultured Verrucomicrobiales bacterium | reverse complement strand
TGTCAATAATACCCCAGTGGTGGTGGTTTTTCTGCCCATCGTGCTTTCTCTGGCAAGGTCTTCAGAGCTGAAGGCATCGCGGTTACTGATTCCGCTTTCCTTTGCCTGTATCCTAGGTGGCACGTGTACGCTGACGGGTACATCGACCAACCTGATCATCGATGGCAAGGCACAGGAGCTTGGACTCGAACCATTCACGATGTTTGAGCTGACCAAACTCGGCGTGATTTATGCCGCTATCGGCTTTGTCTATATGTTGACTGTTGGCAGGAAAGTTCTTCCCTCGCGTGATTCACAGGCCGTTGACCTGAGCTGTATTGAGGAGCGCGAATTCCTGACCCAGGTTATCGTACAGGGGGGATCACCTCTGACAGGAAAGACACTGACTGAAACACTGTTCCGGGAAATTAAGGAAGCGCGTGTTCTTGAAGTGCGTCGTCGCGGCACTCCACTGGAAACGACTCTTAACGAGTTGGTGATCGAGGAAGGTGACCGGATCTTGATTTCAATCCATGGTGAAGAATTCCAGGAACTGAAGGATACCGAGGGGTTGATTTTAACCGCCTACCAGAACCTCAAACTTGAGACCCTTGAAAAGCGACCGGCACTCTTGATGGAGGGCATTATCGGGCCGATGAGCCGAATGATCGGCAAGTCGCTTAAGGAGTTGAAATTCCGGCAGCGTTTCGGGGTGCTGATTTTGGGTATTCATCGCCAGAGTGGCGAGTTTAGGAAAAATTTCGAGGATGTCCGAATCCAGGCTGGAGATAGTTTACTGATCGAGGGACCACGGCAGGCAATTGCGGCAGTGCAGGCAGAAAAAGACTTCGTGAGCCTTTCCGAGCCGCCTGAACAACCCATCCGCAAGGGTAAGGTTATGATGGCGGCCGGTATTACTCTTGGTTTTATTATTGCCGCCACATTTACCGGTCAGCCGATTGTGACCTTGGCACTTTTGGCAGCTCTTGCCATGCTGGCAACGCGCTGCCTAGATCCTGCTGATGCTTACAATTCGGTGAGTTGGAATATTATTTTCCTGATCATCGGCATGTTGGGGGTGGGCAAGGCGATGGAGGTGACCGGTGGTGCTCAGTTGATGGCCGACGGGGTCATGGCGGTTTTTGGTGAATCTTCTCCGGTGGTGGTTCTGGCTGCCATTTACCTGCTTAGCTCGATTTTGACCGAGTTGATCAGCAACAATGCGGTCGCTGTCCTTCTCACCCCGATTATTATAAGTATCGCGTTGGCACTTGGTGTGGATGCGCGTCCCTTTATTGTGGCGATGATGTTTGGTTGCAGTGCGAGTTTTGCCACCCCGATCGGTTACCAGACCAATACCTATGTCTATGGTGCAGGTGGCTATCGGTTCTCGGATTTTCTGCGGGTTGGCGTGCCACTTAATTTGATCCTTTGGCTGGTGGCAACCTGGCTAATCCCGAAGTTTTGGCCTTTTTAGTCCTGCGTGGTTGCCTTTACCATACCACCACGAATGCTTCCTGCTTCAACTGAGCCGTAGTTGTCGATAAATAGCGGGTCAATGGGGCGGTTGTTAGGTGGGGAAATCCAAACTCGCAGGATGTGGCGCTTGCGTTCCACTTCCGGATAATCCTTGAATTCGGACCGCCGGTGAAGAGTGACCCAGTTGTTCATCAAGAGCATGTCGCCTGGTTGTTGCAGCATGCCTGCATGCATTTCCGGCAGGCCGGCGATATGCTCAACGGCATCGAGTGCCTCGAGCTGAAGCTTGGTTAAGTCGGGTAATTCCGGCATGGCATAAGCGCGGTTAATGAGTACGCGCAGCAGGTTGCAGGCAAATTTACCCTGAGTGACAGAGAACACGGGTTGCCGGCAGTAAGGGGATGAATTCCCCGTGTCCACATTGTGGCGCTTGTAATAGAATGGGCGGTAGAGTTCTGTTAAAAGTTTCGGGTTGTCCCTGAGCAGGATATTGTGGATCGCGGCGGAACTGACAATGTCATTTTCTCCCCCTGACATGGCTTGCTTCAGGCAGAGAAAGCCGATGATATCGCATCGGTCAGAATGGAATGTGAGCTTCTTACTGGTATTTGGTCCTCGGGCACGGGGATCGTCTTCCTTGTATCCGGCATCCTTGACACTGAAAACCAGTTGCCCATCGGCACTTTGCGAGACTGGTGTCCCGATTTTTGAGGCCAGCATCAGAAAGAGTTTTTTTGCACAAGCTGCATCCATTCCTTCGACGGGCAGACCACGCAGGAGTGCAGCCCCTGAGTGCTCCTCCAGTGAAATACGAATGCCTGAGCATAATCGATCCAGTTCCGGAGTCGGGCTTTCCGTTCCTGCCTTGAGGGATTCTATTTCCCCGGTTTGCTCAGGGGTGAGTTCGTGCAACCAGTCTTCACGACTGAAGAGCTCCTCGCCGTGCCAGACACATGGGGATATGATTGGCTCATGCATTTTCCACCTTTCGTGGGGATGTGCGCGGTTTGTCAAACGGGATAGGATTGCAGATTGATTTTTTCCGTGCCGGAGATGAACGTGTTTTGCATCATAGATGGCATGAAAGGAAAATTTTTGATACTCAACATTGTCTGGGGATTTGCTGTTGTAGTGGCGTTTGTTCTTGGAGGAGGGGCTAACAACCAGCGAGACAGTCTATCTGCCGAAACGAAACGAAACACAGTAGCTGGGCAAGCAGACAACCCCGTCTCTGCCTTAGGTAGATCGGCAGGAGGTGGGCAGAGTGCAAAAGCCACAGGCAAAGCCAATGGGGATCAGCAATCACGGTCAGGGAGTGTTGGCCGCAGGATGGAGTCGGCGCTTGCGGAACTCAATCCGCTCCAGCGCAATGCTCGGGTTGCAGAGCTTCTGATCAACCTGAATGCTGACAATGTTGGTGAGGTTCTGGAGGCGTTTGAGAATGCGCCAAGAAGTGAGGAAGCAAACAGGTATTTTCGCGACTTCATGTATGCCTGGGGCAGGCTTGCCGGGGATGAGGCCATTGCCTATGCGTTTGACTCCGAGTCCCCACGCCGTGATTCACGTGCTGGGACATCGGCAATTTCTGGGTGGGCCAATGTGGATCCTGAGGGTGCTAAGGAATATGTGGCCGGGGTCGAGGATGAGCGTTCCAGGGAGTGGATGCATTATTCCGTGATGCGCGAGATGCTGCAAAATGATCTTGATGGGGCGATCTCCTACTCAGAGCAGAACAAAAAGGGGCGTGCGCGTGGTGTGCAGATTGACCAACTGGCTTCGGTTATTTTTGAGGAGCGCGGCCTGAGCGGAATGACCGACTGGATCAACAGTATTGACCACACCAGTGAACAAAATGACATGCTCTCCTATAAGAGTTATGCGACAGGAGTTGCCCTTGATCGGATGGCGGGATCTGACCCGGAGGCGGCTCTCAATTTTATTACCGAGAATGCTTCTCAGCCCTTCATTACTGCGGACGGCCTAGAGCGCGCGGCACGCAGGGCGGCTGGTCCCATTAATGAAGAACTCGACTGGTTGACGCAACTGCCTTCTGAACTATCCGGCCAAAGGCATGCGATTGGTGAGCGCTTCGAGGACTATATTCGCGAGGACTTTGCTGCCGCAGGCCAGTGGCTTGCCTCCAGACCGCTTGGTCCGACTTATGATGAGGCAATTCAGGATTATGCGATTTCCGCAGCACGTGATGATCGTGAGGCGGCGCTTGCCTGGGCGGAGAGAATCACGGATGAAAAGATCAAGGCTGACACCCTGCGCCGACTTGCCCCGCGTGATTCGCAGAAGAGGGGGTAAGTGTATTTCCGAATGGCGACTTTCCAGAAAGTGGGCTTTCCGAAAGGGGACTCGGTGAACGCATGAGATGTATGGATTTTTCGCCTTGCTCAATGGAACTTTGTGCAGAGGGTTGCTGAATGAAAACGAATGACCCGATTCCTAGCAGAATTGCGACTTCCGGGGTTTTGGCTGTCCTCGTCATTGATCGGGTTGAGGATGCCGTTCCCGTGGCAGAGGCTCTTCTTGCCGGCGGGGTCGATGCCATGGAGTTGACCCTGCGTACGGAAGCGGCACTGCCCTCTCTTGCAGCTATCTCGGCAGAGGTTCCCGAAATGATGGTTGGAATTGGCACCATTATTGATCCTTCACAGGTGAATCAGGTCGTTGATGCTGGTGGCTCCTTTGGGGTGGCTCCTGGGACCAATCCCGAGGTCATCCGGGCAGCGGAGCAAGCAGGGCTGCCCTTCGCCCCCGGGATAATGACGCCTTCGGACATTGAGCGTGCTCTGCAATTTGGCTGTGAGATACTGAAGTTTTTTCCTGCCGGTAGCAGTGGCGGACTGAAGCATCTGAAGAATATTTCCGCGCCCTATGCACACCTGGGGCTGAAGTATATTCCCCTCGGTGGTGTCAGCTTGGATAATATGTCGGATTACCTGACCGCGGATATGGTGGCAGCAGTCGGGGGTTCTTGGCTGGCTCCCAGAGACCTGATTGCCTCCGGTGATTGGCCGGAAATTACCGCAAGAGCGAAGGCGGCCCGGGCCTTGGCTGATCAGTGCCGATAACTGTTTAAAACCAATGTCATCTTCATCCATCCAGTTGCGCAGAATGCAGGACTCCGACAGGGAGGCTGTGGTGCGGCTTGTCTTTGAGTCGACCAATGCCTGGTATAAGGCCCACTTTGACAAGAATGTCTTTGGTGGGGAAGTGAGCTCGTGCCGGGTTTTTCCTGAGGTTTACGAGGCATTGGATCCCGGGTGCTGTATCATTGCGGAGGATGAGGCAAATGGCCGCCTTGCCGGTTCCTGCTTCTTTCATCCCAGAGAAACCCATTATTCGCTGGGCATTATGAATGCTCATCCCGACTATTTCGGGCAGGGGGTGGCGACAAGGATTCTTGATGAGATCCTTGCCATTGCTGATGCGGATGCAAAGCCTGTGCGTCTGGTGTCCAGTGCCATGAACCTCGATTCATTTTCACTTTACACGCGTCGAGGTTTTGTTCCTTATGCGACTTTCCAGGACATGGTTCTGCCCATTCCGGATGGTGGTCTTGAGGTGGATCCACCTGAGGGACTGGCGCGGGTGCGAGATGCCGTGCCGGCGGATGCGGTGGCAATGGCGGATCTGGAGATGAAACTCAACGGTATTCGCAGAGAAAAGGATTTTGTGCACTTCATTGAGAATGCTGCCGGCATTTGGGGAGTATCGGTCATTGAGGGAGAAGATGGTGGCATTAGTGGGTTTCTTTGCTCGGTCAGGCATGAGGGGAGCAAGATGCTTGGACCTGGTGTCTCGGGCAGTTGGCAGGATGCTGCGGCACTGGTATTGGCCGAGTTGAATGCCCGTCACCGGGGAGGAGCGCCGGTTTTTCTGGTGCCAGTTGACCAGGGAGAGCTGGTCTCTACTCTCTACGGATGGGGGGCGCGCAATTGCGAGATGCACCTTGGTCAGACTCGCGGCGAATGCCCTCCAGTTCATGGTGTGCTCATGCCAACATTCATGTTGCTGTTGAAGATAGCACTTTCAATAGTATTTGTAATCATCGCCGTAAAAAGCTAGTAGGAAAAAGGTATAAGGTAAACATTA
>CALCSP010000198.1 GCA_937893785.1 uncultured Verrucomicrobiales bacterium | reverse complement strand
GCGGGTGCTTCTCCAATGTTAGAGGGGAAATGATGCATGTAGTAATCAATCGGCTCTGACACGTGCTTGTAAGGCGGCTGATCTGATCCCTGAACTCCCGAGCTAACCGTCCTTTTCTTGCGTCCTTATATATTTTTGTGGCTGCGATATCAGGATGATAGAATCAAAAATTTCTTAAGCTATCATTGCTCAAAGGCGAACCTGTTGCTAGGTAGAGATAATCTGTAAGGTAACTTATGAATCATAACGAGACTTCCCGTAGAAAATTTATCCGTTCAAGTTCAGCTTTGGCCGGCTTCTTCATTTTGCCTTCTGGTTTGAGAGCAAACTCACCCAACGGGCGATTGAATAGTGCGCACATCGGGACTGGCGGTAAGGGATCAGTCGATACGGCACAGATAGCCGCTCATCCGAAAACGCAGGTGGTTGCTCTTTGTGATGTTGACCGCCATAGTTTGGAGGGACGCGGGCGCAAGCAGCAAGCCAATGGCAAGGAACGTTATTCAGGTGCGAAGAAGTTCCGGGACTATCGTGAGATGTTTGCTGCAATGGGGGATCAGATTGACATTGTCTCAGTTTCAACCCCCGATCACACGCACTATCCGGCGACAATGGCGGCAATAGAGCTGGGTAAGCACGTTTATACTCAGAAACCTCTCACTAACAACATTGCTGAGGCTCGAACGCTGATGGCTGCGGCAAGGGAGCGCAAGGTTTTCACGCAGATGGGTATTCAGAACCAATCCTCGATTGCCTACCGTACAGCCACGCATCTTATCCGCAGCGGACTGATCGGAAAGATCAGTAAGGTGCACGTGTGGTCGTTTAAGGACTGGGGATATGATGGCTCGCCACACAAGGGAGAGGACCCAGTTCCGGAGAACCTTGACTGGAACTTGTGGCTGGGCACTGCACCGCAACGTCCTTTTCTAAAAGGCAAATACCACACGATGGATTGGCGTCGCTATATAGATTTCGGTTGCGGGACGCTTGGCGACATGGGGATCCACATCTTCGATCGTCCTTTTGGCTCGCTTGATCTTAAGCCGCCAACTTGGGTAGAAGCCACCTGTCGTGCGAGCACGGGCTACGGACTGCCGACCAAGATGATTGTGCGTCTCGGGTTCGCTCCAACATCACGCACCACTGACAACTTTTCTTGGACATGGTATGATGGTAGCTACGGTCCACCTGAAAATGACGGTAGTCTCGGCGTTCCGGCGAATAAGAAACTGCCCAAGCAAGGAGCTATTTTTGTGGGCGAGGGCGGCAGCATGCTGCTGGGCCATATTGATGGTCCACTTTTCTTTCCCGGCTCTGTTTATGAGCGGTTCAAGAAGCCTGATATACCTAAAAAGGTCAATCACTACAGTAACTGGATTGACGTTATCCTTGCCGGCAAAGGCAAGCCAAGTGCACGTTTCGATTACGCAGCACCGCTTACAGAGTCTGTGTTACTAGGTGTTATTGCTGCGCGTTATCCGGGCAAGAAACTCGAATGGAATAGCGCTGAAGGGAAAGTGACTAATCTCAAAGAAGCCAACCGCTACGTTGCAGTTCAGAACACCCGGAAGTTTTAAACATTAAGCGGTAAATTGCCTTGCCGGAACGCTTGTTCTCAAATGAAAAACTGGTAAAGCATGCTGATTATATAGTAGCGTCGGTTGATCAGTAAATTGAGTCGTCGTCTTCTTGTGCGTTGAGGGGCGGTGGTGTTAGTGTAGGTCATGAAATTACCCCATGCCCTCCTGCTTGGCTTATCTTTGATCGCTCTTCCGCTTCACGCTGCTGACGTAAATGACCTAAAGTGGATCATAACTGATGGCGAGGTTGCCATTACTGACTGTGATCCAGAAGCTGCCGGTGAATTAGTCATTCCGGGCACCATTGGAGGTAATCCGGTGACTGCTATCAGTAATGAAGCCTTTGCTGATTGTGGCGGTCTTTCCAGTATCGTGATGGCTGACAGTATAACGAGCATTGGCTACAGAGCTTTTTACCGCTGTAAGGGATTGATTAGTATTCACATTGCTAAAAACCTAACCGGAATCGGAAATTCAGCTTTTTTTGAGTGTACGAATCTTGCCCGAGTAAAGATTCCTGATGGAGTCAGGAATATCCCCAGGTTCACTTTTTCCCAATGCTCCAACTTAACCAATGCTGTCATTGGAAGAAGTGTTGATGTTATTTCAGAATTTGCCTTTCTGGATTGCAGATCTCTTGAGAGTATTGTCTTTAGCGGGAATGCTCCTTCTGTTTTGTTGGGTGCTTTTAACGGAGTTGAAGAAGGGCGTGTGTTCATTTCGGCAAAAGCCACCGGATTTGGTGAACGCTTTGAAGGGTTTCCGGTCATTGTATTGGAGGATCCTGTCGACAGTGATGGCGATGGAGTTCCAGATGATATCGATGCGTTTCCTAACGATCCTGCTGAAACAGTCGACAGTGATAAAGATGGCGTCGGAGATAACGCTGACGTATTTCCCAACGATCCAACGGAAGTGGCTGACTGTGATAATGACGGGGTGGGAGATAATGCTGATGCAAGATCGGGTGAGCAGATTGCCGAGTTGCAGGCGAGGATTGCGCAACTCCAAGAGCAACTTTCCCAACGACCAACCCTTGAAGAGATCGTAGACGCGCGTGCCGGATCCGTCATGCTTGTTGCTGATCGTGAAAAAAACGAAGTGACGCTAAGATTTAAAGTAGAGGAAACTGATAGTCTGAAACAGGGTAAATGGATCCCTGTTCAGGGAGGGGACATTTCATTGAAGGTTCCACTTGAACCAGGCAACAAGTTCATGCGCATTGCAGTCGTTGAGTAGTCTCTGAGCTTTAATCAGGTGGGCTGAGTTCGCTTGGATTAACTGGCTATGTAAGGAATGTTGTTGATTGTCAGGCTTGGAGCAGGAATATGAAAAGAGCTTGTGAGCTAGACCTTGCGTGCCATTTTGGTAAGTCTCCTGGATTTGGGAGTTGGGTAAGAAAGAGAAGATGAGAAAGATTCCCCTATTGGTAGTAGTTGCGTTGCTTGGGATCAGCGCAACGTTTCAGAAGCAGAGAGCTGCAGAGCATCAAGCCGAGAAATCGAAAGCGTTTACGATTGCGGTCTTGCCGGATACTCAATTCTATTGCGACACTCGGCTAAAGCTTTCTAAAAAATGGGGAAACGGAGATTTACGTCGTTATTTTTTTGAGCAAACTCGCTGGGTTTGTGATAACCGGAAGCGACTCAATATCGCGTTTCTTGTGCACGAGGGAGATATCGTTCAGGCGGATGCTCCAGAGGAATGGGCAATTGCAAAGGAAGCCATGTCGATGTTGGACGGTAAAGTGCCCTATTGCATGTGCTTGGGAAATCATGACATGGGTTTTCAAAAGTCGAACAACAAGTATGGCGGCGACATTGCCGTTAATCGAACCACTCACTTTAATACATATTTCCCGCGTGAGAAATTTGCGAAAAGAAAAGAATTTGGAGGGACTTTTCATCCGGATCGCCATGATAATTCCTGGTATCACTTTGAGGCTGCCGGGATGAAGTTTGTGATTGTTTCGCTTGAATGTAAACCAAGGGACGAAGTTTTAAAATGGGCGAATGAAGTGGTTGCCAAGCGCCCTGATCATCGAGTCATCGTTCTCACTCATGCCTATTTAAGGGCGAATGGTCGACGGATCGATAAGTTGGGCTATAAAATTAAGGGAAACAATGGGGAAGAGATCTGGGAAAAATTAGTCAGTAAGCACAAAAATATTTTCATGGTGCTTTGCGGGCATTCAGCGGGAGAAGCCGTTCTTACTTCCACGGGCGATCATGGTAATCAGGTTCATCAGGTATTAAGTGACTATCAGCACCTGCATAACGGTGGAGAATCCTGGTTGCGTTTCATGGTCTTTGAGCCGGACGAAAACAAGATAAAGGTCTTTACCTACAATCCTGTGCTCGACAAGTTCCGTGAAGCTCCTTCGAGTCGTTTTGACTTGGAGTATGAGATGAGGCAGGTGACGCCGGTGCAAAATCCTTGAGGCTGGGATTTATTTATTCAAGCTCCCAATCACTTTCCCCCTTCTTTCTTGTGCTCTTTAGGGGGAGAGTGTTAGTTCATTAGGTGAACAATGTTTCGGAACATTTTTAGTATATCTCTGCTGTTTGTCCTGACGGTTTCAAGCCTGGATCTTTATGCGGCTCAAAAACCGAATGTCATCATTATTCTTGTCGATGACATGGGGTTTTCTGATATTGGTGCTTACGGTGGAGAGATTCATACTCCGCATATTGATTCATTGGCACGGGGCGGTGTGCGTTTCTCTCAATTCTATAATGCGTCCCGTTGCTGCCCGACACGTGCCACGCTAATGACGGGCTTGCACCCTCACCTTACCGGGATTGGTCACATGACAAGCCCGCCGGACAGCAAGCGGCATGACAAAGGCAAGGATTACCCTAATTATCGCGGCTATCTCAACCGTAATTGTGCCACTCTAGCGGAGATCCTTGGCTCGGCGGGGTATGCTACTTATCTGGCTGGTAAGTGGCATCTTGGATTTCATGATCAATCGCGCTGGCCGCTGCAGCGCGGATTTGATAAATTCTATGGTTGCGTTGGGGGTTCCAGCCGCTTTTTTTCTCCAGATACCGACACGCGTGTGGGGCGAGGGATTTTTTCCGGTAATGACCCTGTAAAAAGGGTCAAGAGCACGACTGATCGAGCATACTACACGACAGATGCTTTTACCGATCATGGTATCAAGTTCATTAGGGAAGGGGTGAGGGGTAAGCCGTTCTTCCTGTACCTGTCCTATACGGCACCGCATTGGCCCCATCAGGCACATGAGGAAGATATCGACAAATATCGTGGCAAATACCTGATAGGATGGGATCAATTGCGACAGGCTCGCTACCGACGTCAGGTTGAGATTGGGCTCATTGATGAAATTCACCGCCTTTCTCACCGCGATGAGAAAGTTCCGCCCTGGACCTCTCTAGATCGGGAAAAACAAAAAGAAATGGATCTTCGTATGGCGGTTTATGCCGCGATGATCGACCGCATTGACCAGAATATCGGTAAGCTCATTGAGGCCTTAAAAAAACAGGGCGTCTTTGAAAACACGCTCATCCTTTTCATGTCCGATAATGGTGCCTGTGCGGAAGGTGCCACCCTTGGTCGAGGCAATATTCTGGATATTGAAAAACGAAACCTCGAAACAAGTAATAATTACGGAGCGGCGTGGGCAAATGTATCAAGCACTCCTTTCCGTCTATACAAGCACTTTACCCATGAGGGAGGCTCGGCTACGCCCTTTATCATGCATTGGCCTAAAGGGATCGTCCCTCAAAGAAACTGGTATCGTCCGGCAGCCCAAGTGTTGGATGTGGTTCCGACGCTACTGGAAGTCTGCGACGTGGCATATCCCAAGACGTTTCATGGGAATAAGCTGCCGCCACTTCGCGGTATTTCGCTCGCTCCTTCCTTTAGTGGTCAAGTCCTTGTGCGCAAAAATCCCATGTTCTCGGAACATGAGAACAATGCATTTATGATTGACGGTTCATGGAAACTGGTGGGGAAAGGGGTTGCCACGCCGAAAGGACCCGAAATAGGAAAATGGGAGTTATATAATCTCAAGACTGACCGCACTGAACTCAATAATCTTGCTAAAATTGAAGCGCGACGGCTTCAGGAAATGGCAGCGGCATGGAACGCTTGGGCCAAGGTTGACAAGGTTTACCCAAAGCCGGGAGGTAGGAAGAAAAACAAGAAATAACCATTTCTTCAATGGTGGGATTTTCATGGGCCTGTAGCCACAATGATGTCATCCGCGTAGGTGGCCTATCAATTACGCAGTGAGAAGTCATCATGAATACATGTGCTTTAGTTTATTGGGTGATGACTTCTTTGTTCAAAGAGTAAGCAGTGATGTCCTGCTTGTGGGATACTCATAATTTTGTATGTTTGTCGAGTTGCTCAGCTATTAAGCAGGTTAAATTTTCTCTCGCGCATCACTTACTATGATAGTTAAGGTTCTCCTTCCGCTCATCCTCTTCTTTATCATGTTCTCTCTTGGCCTTGGTTTGAGGGGGCGCGATTTTTCTCGAGTGTTGAAGTTTCCCGTTGCCTTTGGCATAGGTCTGCTTAACCAGATCGTATTGCTACCACTGGTTGCCCTCGGGTTGGCGCATTTGTTTGGATTGGAAGCAATGTTCGCTGTGGGCTTGATGATCCTCGCTCTTTGCCCTGGCGGGGTGACGAGTAATCTGCTGGCCAAGCTCGCCGGAGGTAATGCACCGTTGTCGATTTCGCTCACAGCGATCACGAGTCTTCTGTCGATTGTCACTGTTCCATTTCTGGCGGCTTTCAGTGTGAACTATTTTATGGGGCAAGGTGCGCCACGTGTGGATGTGACCGGAATCGGTCTGACAATGTTCCTGATTACTGCAGTGCCGGTAGGGATCGGTATGCTCTTAACTGCGAAGTATTCCGCGCTTGCGGAGAAGATTGCACCGGGGGTGTCACGCGCAGCAGTCGTGTTGTTTGTTGTGATTATTGTTGCGGCTCTTGCCAAAAACTGGGGAGTTTTTTCCAGTAACCTCGGCACACTGGGGCCGGTAGCGGTGTTATTGAACGTGGTGATGCTTGCCCTTGGTATCGCGTCTGCAAGAATGTTGCGGCTTGAGAAGCGGGATGCGACCACCATTTCGATTGAGTCAGGTGTTCAGAACGGCACGCTGGCCATTGCTGTTGGGAGTTTGGTGGCAGGGGTTGATGGGCAGGTCCTTCCACCTGAAACAGTGCCGGCGGCAGTCTACAGCATCACGATGTATTTTGTTTGCTTACCGTTTGTTTTTTGGAGGCGGCGTAGCTAGAATCCTGAGCCGTAGTGAGAGTATGTTCAGCCGATTGATGGTTCTTGTGTGCTGCGCGTTTGTAGTGATAAGGTGTATTAAATGAGGTCGATTAATGCAGCTCTTTTGGCCTTTCTCCTGTCAGGCATTTGCGTGAGAGGAGCTGATGTCTCTGATCTGACTTATTCCAGCAATGGAAGTTATATTACGATTACGGACTGCAATGCATTGGCAAGTGGAGTTCTTGATATCCCAAATCGTATCGATCAGTTGCCTGTGCGATTCATAGGAGACAGGGCTTTTCTGCAATGTTCTCGTCTCGTCGCTATCACCGTTCCTGAAGGAGTCACCGGTATTGGCAATTACACATTTTATGGTTGCAGTTCTTTGGTCGAAATTACTCTTCCAGAAAGTCTTACCGAAATTGGTTTAACGGCCTTTCGAGGTTGTAGTAGTCTTACGGGTATCACGATTCCTGAAAGGATCACCAGTATCCGGCATTATGCCTTCTATGGTTGCAGTAGTCTTACGGCTATCACGATTCCAAAAGGCGTTACCAGTATTGGGAATTTCGCCTTTTTTGGATGTAGTAATCTTGGCTCTATAAACTTCCTTGGAGATGCTCCCTCTCTGGGTAATGATGCATTCTCTGGGTTGCCGAATGGCGCAATGGTTGTCATCACGACTGGAGCATCTGGGTTTGGTGATTTCTTTGGCGGTGTGGAAGTCGTCGCCGGTGAAACGCATACAGCACAAAGGTTGAAGTTTCGGATTGGTCTGACAGACGCGGATCAGGTCGCGATCAGCTTTTCTGCGGTAGCTGGTCGTGCTTATTCGATAGAAGGATCACCGGACATGAGGGGCTGGGAACGCCTAGAGTCCGGTATCGCGGGTGCAGGTGATTACGTGCTGAGGGTATTTCCAGCCAGTAGCAGGAAAAGATTCTTTAGAGTCCTTGAAAGTTCTGCTGGGAAGTAATCAGGTGCTTGAGGCAAGCGAAACAAGAACACGTGACATCAGTGGTGTGTCCGTTGAATGCAATGGAGTAATGAATCAGCCCTCAGCGGATCCTTCCTTTGGGGCGCGTTTCAGATTCAACGTAAGAAGCAATAAGAAGATGAGGATTTCAGTGCCGAATAGAATAAATAAAGTGCTGGTAGCTCCTTTGGAAAGAATCATAACCAACCGAAAGATTGCCAAGCACAATGAAAAGAAGGTTGTGATGAAGTAGATGCCAGGAAAGAGTTTACGCCTGAAGGCGGCATACATCATTGGTAGCCCAAGACCGACTTCCAGCCCCCCGTATACGACCACGTATTCTACAATTCCGGTATCAAAGAAGCTAAAACCAAGGCTTGTAGCGGTCTGAACAGGGAGCACGGTGCACCAAATGCCAAGTCCAAAGTAAATGATCCCTATGCTAAAAAGCAATACTCTGGTACGGGGGATATAGTTGATGTGCATATCCACGACCTTAAAGGCAAATTAGTCGACCACAAATGAATGTGTTCGGCTGATTTCATTTGGCCAGTCGGGTTGTAGATTGCTGAGGGTTTAGGAGTTTTTTTTCATCTCCAAGTAGCGTAACGCCAGTCCACGCCCAGTGGCTGGTCGCGTCAAATTGATGGTGTTTTCTCCCGATTTCAGTGTAATAGCCAAGGGACGGGTTGTTTGCCAGAGACCATGACTGTTTGTGACTGATAAGGGACTCGGGGTGCTGCCATTAATAGATATGTTCACCGTTTGTTCCACATTTGCGACGGCTGTTAACAGAACCAGTTCATAGCTGCCGGCGCTTGGAATATTTACTTTCCAAGTAATGTTGGCAGCAGTGCCCCATCCGGGCGCATACTTGGCATTGTAAACCTGTTTGCCACCGGTGAAGCAATCATGAATCTGGATGCCACTGGCTTTTGTGAAGGTGGCTGCATCAATCCGTATTGTTCCAGGCTGCGGAGGAGTGATCGGAGCTTTGATTGAATGTGCTTCGTTTTTTTGGGGTGTTAAAGGTCGATCTGGTGCTGACATCGGAGGCATTGCAGCAGTGAGTGCAGTGACCTTTTCCAAGATGGAATTCGATTGTATGGCAGCAGAAAGCCAGCGGATTCTTTCGCCGCGCATAAAACCTGCAAGGTATGCTCGCGCTTCCATCTCCCGCATGAATTCCTCTCCTGATATGCCGCATGCTTTAGAGACATGCCAACCTCTGCCGTATACAACCTTCCAAGTGTTTCCGGGTTGTGGCTCCACACCAGGGTAGGCGGACTTATAGGTGGCACAGACATGACCGGGCTGGCGAACTCCTGTGGCTGGAATACCAAATGCTTGGCAAATGAATATCGACCACGAGGAACGAGGACCGCACTTGCCACCTCCTGAGAGCACATTCTTAAAGGTGTCATTGAAGGGGATAGGAGAATTTCTTCGCCACACTTCAGAAGTGGAATTGACTACAAGCTCATTATTACGCAAATCGGGACGCCAGGTGTTGATGGCATTCCTGCCCCATTCGAGATCTGAATTGGAAGCGTTGGAGGAAACAATTTGCCGATATTCCCATACTGAGAGGTTGTCAAAGCTTGGAAAGAGCTCGCCGTTTAGATGTGAATCCTTATAGAAATGGTAACGAGCCAGAGGGGTTTCTGGGATTTTGGCCTGTCCGGCACCCTGATTCCCGGTGCCCGGCGGGTTCAGTCCGGTAGCAATGGCAAGCTTGAGGTAGAGGCCGGATCTAGCATCCGGGTCAGAGCTGAGCAACTGGTGCCATATTTCCAGAGCGGAGATGGGAATGTTCCATTTATCCTGCTCGCGGTGCGAGCGTCCTATGGGAGTAGCTCCCTCAAGGGCGTATTCCATGGCTTTTGTATTGGTAAAAAAATTGCCAAGGAAGATTTTTCGTTGGGCGTTTCCCTTTGCGAATCCGTCAATGCTTGCCGCGCCAATCTTTCCAATGATTTGCCGTTGAGCTAGGATCCTGCGTAATTCGGGTTCATCAAGCAAGTGAAGAAGACTTTGCTTGGTGCTGTTTTTAAAATGGTCTGATATCCTGCGGTTAATCCGCTCAGTGATTTGTGCATGGTAGTCATTAATATTGCCGTTTTTCAGAGCATTTTTCACTTCAGAGTTCGCTCCCAGACAAAGCGCATCCGATGCGAGGAAAATACAGAGGAAATGGGTTATTAAAAAATTGTTCATGGCGGATGTTTTTCTCACTGGCTTTATTTTAACATCATGATTCGGCACTTGCTTCAAGTATTGTTATCTGTTCTTTTTAAAGAACTGTAAACTTGCTTGGTGAACGCTAAATTCCTTCTGATTGCATGGCTGTAGAATGACAAGCTTGTGCGACTAGAGTTAGTGGTGCTACGATTGAAAGATGAAGTATGCGCTGATTCTTCCGGCAATCATTGTTTTCCTGTCACTCTTTTCAATAGTCTTGGCTGATGATGTGGTTGAGGTGAAGCTTGAGATTGAGGCAGTAGGTGGTATTCCTGGCCGGGATAAACAATGGGATTGGTGGCAGGCTCGGACGGCATTTGTGCCGACATTCTTTGAGGGGAAGGGCGCACGCCCGGCGTGGATTACCACTATGTCTGAGACTGGGCGTCAGGGAGTGCATAATTTCCATGATATCTATCAGTCGTTGAGTAGAGATGGAGGAAAAAGCTGGAGTGTCCCTCAGGTGATATCGTCCCTGAAACGTGAACGGCAAAAGGATGGTTATGAAGTCTGTGCAGGAGATCTGTGGCCCACTTACCATGCAGATTCCAAGAAGGTCATCGCTACGGGTAAGACTTTCAATTTTGAGGGGGGAACAAAGGAGAATCGGAGGCGAGAGAAGGTTTCCTATGCAGTGATGAGCCCTCGGGATGGTTCATGGGGGGAGCTACGTTTCCTGGATCTGCCCGCAAAAGACCATAGTGGAAACATAATCATGGCTGCAAATGCTGGAAATACTCAGCGTGTGGACTTGCCCGGAGGGGATATATTGCTACCGGTGCGCTACATGGCTGACCCCGACAAATTTAACTATACGAGCATCGTGGTCCGTTGCCGATTTGATGGAGAAATTTTGTCGTATCTGAAGCATGGGAGCGAGTTGAATATTCCACAGGGTCGTGGTCTCTACGAACCGTCGCTAATACATCATGATGGTTGGTATTATTTGACCTTACGTGCGGATCACAGCGGTTATGTCACTCGCAGTCGGGATGGTTTGGTTTTCGAGAAAGTGCGTGAGTGGACCTTTGATGACGGCAGTCTTCTCGGAAGTTACAATACGCAGCAGCACTGGGTGCGGGTTGGTGGCGGACTCTTCCTCGTATATACTCGACGGGGAGCGGATAATGATCATGTTTTCCGCCACCGTGCCCCATTGTTTATCGGTCAGGTCGATCCCGGAAGGTTATGCGTCATACGGTCCACGGAGAGAGTCCTTTTGCCCGAAGACGGGGCCACACTTGGTAACTCTGGAGTGTGTCATATTAGTGAAACCGAAAGCTGGATTACCTGTGGCGAGGGGTTACTGAGGCTTGGGAAGCGCAGGAATGAGGTCAATAAGGTGCATGTGGTAAGGGTAAGGGAGGTCGGTAATGCAGCGGCAAGGAACTAGTAGCGTGATTCATGTTGTGGGTATGTGGCAGCATGGGGGGCTCACTTTATCCGGCGGAAAGTTTTAGAGTTCCTTGATGCTTATGTTGCGGAACTGAATGAGAGCAGATGCAGCACTCCAGGTATTCTGCTTTGCGTTGTATCCGCCGTGATGCTGGAGCACGATTGGCCCTTCAGTGCCGATGCCGGGCATTGCCGAGTCATCGATAATTTTCCTGCCGTTTAAAACAACCGTGATGGTTTCTTTTTTCATGGTAATCTCCATCCGGTTCCATTCACCAACCGGCTTGTCGGCATTTTCCTTTGGAAGCGCGCCTTTACGGAGTGCGGGGTCCTTGCTGCGGTGAAAACTCCACAACTGGCCGGAACCGCAGG
>CALCSP010000197.1 GCA_937893785.1 uncultured Verrucomicrobiales bacterium | reverse complement strand
GGTAAAGGCAACATCAACCGCTCCCATGCCCGCCCACAATAAACAAATGAGAAAAGAGTAGATGCCAAAGACAAGAGTCGCCCCCAGCAAATCTTTCACTCGCAATGCAATCAGCGCTGCGACCACCATAAAGATGAGGATGATAATATCAAATTGCCAGATCATGGGATATCCGATCCATGTTGATCTTCATTACCGCTGACCCTTTCCTCTTCTGTGGCTGACAGATCACCACCACCAGAGGAGCCATCAAGGTCCCTGATTCCGCTTTTTTGGGTTACTGGCTCAATACCATCATCAAATCCGGCCTGCATCAGTGCATGCGTACTTGTGGGACCTGTGAGCATAATCAAGACACCAATGGCCATGATTTTCACCACCACAAAGAGACTTGTCCAGTGCGACCAGTCAAAGTGATGCAACACCTGCAATGCCACGGCACCGGTAATGAGCATTGTTGAGAGCGTATCCCCCTTTCCTGCTGCGTGCATACGGGTGTAGAAGTCCGGAAAGCGGACAATGCCCACCACTGCACCAAGGAAGAAAAGCAGGCCGAAAGCCATTAATACGATACTTAAGATATTAATAAACATGTCAGGACGTTTTCCCCTCCCCTGCTGTTTCGGATCCATAACCTGGCCTGGTCTTGTTGAAATAACGCGCGGCAGCAAGCGAGCCAATGAAGTTGAGTAGCGCGTAGGCTAAAGCAAAATCGACAAACATAGCCACATCATCAAAAATGACCCCGATAATGATCAATAGAACCGCCGTCTTGGTTCCGATGACGTTGACTGCCACAATTCGATCGATCGCAGTTGGACCGACTATTATGCGATAGAACACCGGGACCATCATTAGAAGCAATGCAACTCCGGCACAGATAAAAAAGGTTTCCATCATGATGTCGGCTGGGCACTTTCTCCAAATACGCGACTGACACGCTGTATCATCGATTCGGTTAAGCCACTTACTGCAGAATTGCTAATCGCATGAATAATGAACTCATCCCCCTCGATCTTCATGGTGACAGTGCCTGGGGTAAGAGTGATAGACTGAGCAAGTACAAACTTCTGGAAATCAGTAGTAAGCCCGCTGTTAAATCGCACTAATTGAGGCTCCATCCTCTTGTCTAATCTGGGCGAAAAGGCGAGCCGGAGCACATGAAGGTTCGCTAAGACTATTTGCCAGAAAAGCCAAATAAGGTACCCAGGAACACGACAAAATTGTAACAGCCTTTTATGAGGGGCGATTTCGCGATCAGAAAATAGCATGTCCGAAGACCACCAAGTCACCAGTGCACAGGAAATTACACCAAGCGAAAAATGAAACCAGTCCATCATTCCGGAAAGAATGATCCAGGTAAGGAGCAGCACAAAAAAACTCAGGATTCGATACATGATGACGGCACTTTAAAAGACGGCCTCTCCAGCACTACTTTGTGTAGCAACTGCCCCTGATTATGCAAGAAATTTTGGCTAACTTCCTATCAACACTCAGTCGAGCCCATGAGCTCTGACACGCAACCTTTGGATTACGCCCCTGCAAAGCCTAGCCAGTCATCGATCCCGAAAGGATGGGAAAGCAAAACTGAGATTCGCCTGTTGCATTTCGCTGCATTGCCAGCTAGTTCTGTTACATGAAATTAAGAAAAATTCTGGCTGCCATGCTTGTTATGCCGCTATTTTTAGCGATCAGCCACGCAGCTGAGAAGCCAGCCGAAAAGGTCGCTGAGAAAAAACCATCTCTTGCCTATTACTATTTTGATGGATGAGTACTCTGCTCAAAAGTGACGGTCATCGTGAATGACCAGAAAAAGAAATACAGTTCCAAAATTCACATCAAGACCGTAAAGGTCGGTGAAGGGGATAGTGCAGAGGAAATCAAGAAAGCCAAGCTGGCATCCCATGGAATCGTGGCTAGAGACAAAACCGGAAAGCTGGTCGCCACGGTTGATGGACACAGTTACGGCAAGGAAAAAGTAGCCGAAGTCATCGGCAAGCTGCTGGCCTCAGGGAAGAAATAAAGGACTGCCCAGAAAGCAGCATTTTACATCTAGGCAATAATCTCCGGAATCAGATGCCCATGGACATCGGTAAGCCGGCGATCAATGCTGTTGTGCCTCACAGTGAGGCGCTCATGATTAATACCAAGAAGGTGTAACATCGTTGCGTATACGTCGTATACCTGGGTCGGATTATTCCGGTCAAGCGGCTTGTAACCCCACTGGTCGCTTTCACCATGAGTAACACCACCCTTGATTCCTCCGCCGGCAAACCAGTTGGTAAAAACGTATGGGTTATGGTCGCGACCTTTTTTTCCCTGCGTGCTGGGCATGCGTCCAAACTCAGTTGTCCAGTGAATGATGGTATCCTCAAGCAAGCCGCGTTGCTTCAAGTCCTGAATTAATCCGGCAGTTCCCCTTGCCATACCAAGGGAGAGTGAAGGGTGATCACGGGTCATGTCCTCATGACTGTCCCAATTACGACGTGGAAAACTATTGTCGTTTCCACTCCAGATCTGCACAAAGCGCACCCCCCTTTCAATAAGTCTACGCGCGATTAGGCATTTACGCCCAAAGTATTCAGTTTCCTCCTCGGGATTGATTTCTTTGGGATACTGCGTCTTCGGGTTATCCAAGCCATACATCTTGAGGATGTGCTTGGGTTCCTTGGAAATGTCTAGGGCTCTGGTTGCAGAAAGTTGAAGGCGTGCCGCTAATTCGTAACTTCGAATGCGTGCATCAAGACGCGGATCCCCGGGGCGGCTTTGACTGTGACGCTTATTTAATGCATTAACAAGATCAATACCATCTCGGTGACTATCCTCGGTCACATAGTCGGCACGTGGGTGCAGATCTTCGATGGGATTATCACGCTGTGGAAAAATGGTGGTGCCCTGGGTATGGGTCGGCAGGAAAGCCGAACCCCAATTCTTCGGCCCGTTGGAAGCAAACCCTCTATGATCGGGTAACACAACGAAGGTTGGTAGATTCTCATTTTCCGATCCCAGCCCATAGCTGACCCATGATCCGGCTCCAGGAAAACCCGGTAATTGAAACCCGGTCGCCTGAAGATAAGTAGCCTGGCTATGAACCCCTGTCTTGCCCACCATATTATGTACAAAGGCAATATCATCTGCCACCTCACCAAGTGGAGCCACGATGTCACTCATCAGCTTACCGCATTTGCCATATGGCTTGAAATCAAAGGGAGACTTCATCCATGGACCGAGCCCGTTTTGAAAGGCTTCCACATGCTCCCCAAAATCCGATTTCTGCCCATGCCTCTTCACCAGCTCAGGTTTGAAGTCAAACATGTCAAGATGGCTGGCAGCCCCCGCCATAAAAAGCTGGATAACGCGTTTTGCTCGGGGTGGATGGTGCAGGGTAGGCCTTGTGGCCGCTGATAGCGGATCCCTAGCAAGCATCGAAGCCAAGGCCATGCCGCCAAAACTGGATTGTTTGAGGAAATTCCTGCGTGATGCCTTTGGTGTCATATCAATCAAGATAGGTAAACTCAGAAAGGTTGAACAGGGCACGACAGAGGTTCTGCAGACCGTGTTTGCGGGCATAAGCCACTAGTAAATCGATCTCTTCTGATACCGGGTCCCTGCCCGTCACTAAAAAATGCCCCTTCTGGACCTGCTCCACTAAATCACCTGCCTCCCTCTCCAACCGGGCAGCAAAGTGACGAGCCATCGCTATACTGAATTTATTATTCAGCAGACTCAGAGCCTGTAAGGCAGTGAGCGTCTCATTGCGCTTTGGTGTGCTTTGCGATGAGTCGGCACAGTCCAGCGTCGTCATGAACGGATTAGGTTGTGATCGCACAATAAAGCGATAAATCGAACGTCGGTGACTTTTAGTGTCCTCCGGATTGAATTTATGATATTCGTAATGAGGTGAGTGGGCAGTTTTTTCCAGAGCAAACAAGTAATAGCCGGGACCGCCCATCTCGAGATTAAGCTTGCCGCTAACTGAGAGAACCGCATCACGAATTTCCTCAGCGGAGAGCTTCCTTCGGTTCATCCTCCATAAAAAGCGGTTACCTGAATCCGCCAGGGAAAACTTGTCATTTACCGCCGACGACTGCCGGTATGTGGCACTCATGACCAGAAGTTTATGCATTTTCTTGAAGGACCCTCCTTGATCTCTGAAATACAATGCCAACCAATCCAGCAATTCTGGATGGCTTGGCATCTGGCCCAGTTCACCAAAATCGTTAGGGGAAGCGACGAGACCATCACCGAAATGCCATTGCCATACCCGATTGGCAATCACACGCCAAGTAAGCGGGTGATCCTTGCGAGTCAACCACTGGGCAAGTGCGGCCCGGCGGTCGGATTCTACATGATCCTCAGGTAAGTTAAATCGCCAATCCTCTGACTTGAATATAGGCAGAGTGCCGGGACTGACTTCGGCACGAGGCTGAGTCACTTCACCTCTGTGTAGAAAACGTATATTGCGTGGCTTGCCATTGGTTGGCTTAAACTGTCCCTCTGACTTGAAATGAGTGGCAGCAGCATAAACCATGTTTCCTTTTGGGAGCCCGGCAAGGGCATCGCCCTTCTTGCTGATCTGCCCCGTAAGGGTCTGGATACGCTCTTTTCTCTCTGGAGTATATAAACGCTCTAATAGGCGCTTTTCCTGCTTTTCCAGCTCCACAAGTTTGGCAGCAGATTCTTTATTCCCCGCCTTTACCCAAATACCGTCAGTAAGATTGGCTTGTCTCCATCGAGGCGGCGCCTCAATGGAATCAAGCGCCGTGACCTTGGCATTACGAGCCCGGTTATTGCCGGCACTGTCCAGCACTTGGACTTCAGCGAGGGCAAAATTATAGTCATTGGGAGCTCTTCTTGCCAGTTTGGTAGCATACACCCGCACAAACCGCGCCGCGGATTGCGTTTTAAAGGAAAGCGGTACAAGCCCGGGGTTTGAAAAGTCCCTGCCGGACTCATCAACAAGAACCTGAGAACGAGAGAAGTCCTGACGATTGGAGGCAAGCACCTTGAAACGAACAGGAAAGCCAAACCCAGCACCAATGTTATTGAAACTATCATGGCAAGCATGCAGCACAATTTGCCTGATGTCGATCCGTTGCCCAAGATCAATCTGCACCCACTTCGTATGGTTCGAAGATGCCTCAACCTTGCTGTGGTAACCAAACTCGGGACGTTTGCTGGAAGGATTTGATTGTTTCTTTAAGCTCTTGATAGCGGATTCAATCCGAATCAACTCCTCCCCTCCGTCTTTTCTGATCACTTC
>CALCSP010000196.1 GCA_937893785.1 uncultured Verrucomicrobiales bacterium | reverse complement strand
TTTTGTCACCAACGATAGCCAAACCCGGTAAGCCAAAACCTGCTACTTTTCACTGGGTGAATGTCCCGGAGAGGTTGCCACGAGGGTGTGAACATGCTGTGTTTCGCAGTCCCTCACTCGGTGTTGATGTAGGTTACTGTGTTTATCTGCCTCCGGGATATCATGAAGAGGTCAATGCGGGGAGGCGCTACCCGGTAGTTTATCACTTGCATGGGGGTCGACCTGGCAATGAAGGCAAGAGTGTTAACCTTGCCAGATTTATTCATTCCGCCATGCTCGGAGCCAAGGTGAATCCGGTTATCTATATATTTGCCAACGGCGGGCCGGTAAGCTGGTATAATATCCCGGGAAATAAAAATGCGCAGGGTGAAGATGTTTTCGTTAAGGAACTCATTCCCCATGTTGATCGCGTATACCGCACGGTTAGCAGTCGGGGTGGTCGGGGCATCGAGGGGTTTTCTCAGGGAGGGCGTGGAACCAGTCGAATTATGTTCAAGTATCCGGAGTTATTCTGCTCGTGTGCACCGGGTGGATCGGGCTACGGTCCAGAGAAAAAAATCCAGCAGAACAAGGGGCAGGAAAGCAGTCATCTGAAATTTGCCCCGGGTAATGATGCATGGTCACTGGCTAGAAACTTTGCAAGCCTGAAAGATCGCCCGGAATTGGCTATCCTGATATGGTGCGGAGACAAAGGGTTCAACTACGAAACCAATATCGAGTATCTGCGATATTTGAAGGAAACTCTGAAAGTGGAGGCTGAACAGTTATTTGCTCCTGATATTGCCCATAGCGCGAGCCAGATTTATGAGCAACACGGCATTAAAATCATGCAGTTTCATCAGCGTCATTTTAAGCGCTGATAAAGTGCCGCACTCACGTGCAGATTGGAGCTTAGGAATAGTTAATCCCTTATCAGGATCTTAAAATGGCTAGACCATTTTGTAGAACTCTTCCCAACCCTTACGAGGAACTATGGAGAGGCGGGCATTAGCCTCTTTGTCATTGGTGATCTGCTTTGACTTGGGATCAAACTCGAGATCTCTATTGTAGTATTGGGCGATGCATCCAAGTGTGAGAACTTGGGTGAGTTCTCCTCCAACACTAAATGGTGACCATGTTTTGCCATTGCCCATGCAGGCTTGTACGAAGGATTCAGCGTGATTCTCGCGGATGTTTTCCGTCTTTAGATCAAGGTCTTGAGATTTTGCATAGGGAAGTAGACGTGAACCACCGCCATGGGAGTTGCGCTGAACCATGTAATCTTCGCCGCCAACCTTGAATAAGGTTCCTGCGCCCCCGAGTCGTGGTGCTTTCTCAGGTGTGTCCCAGTATTTTTCTGGTACTTGAGCGCGGCAATCTGCCCCATCCTTCCAGTTTAGCGTTAAGGCGGGATGCTTGCCACGGGCAGGGAACTCAAATTGCATGTGGGAGTTAAGCGGAAAGATCACTCTGTTGTGATCATCCATGCGCTGAGCCTTGATTTTTGTTGGTAGTCCAAGATCGAGATAGTGATGGATCATGTCGATAATGTGGCATCCCCAGTCCCCCAGCATGCCTGAGCCATAGGGGTGGAATCCCCGCCATTCAAATGTATGATACATGCGACTGAAGGGGTGGTGTTCAGCTGGACCGACCCAAAGATCCCAGTTCAGGCCCTTTGGTTGGTCTTCTTCTTTCGGCCAGTCTTGGATTCTCTTGTCCTTTTGCATGAAGAAACAGCTGGGTCCCTTCCAGGCATCGACCTGAGTGACATTCTTGATGATGCCTCGCTTTACCCATTCACGGAACTGGTTGGATGAGGTGCCGGTATGTCCCTGATTGCCCATCTGGGTGACCACATCGAATTTCTTTTCAGCTTTCATGAGTAATTCAGCTTCTTGAAAGGAGTGGGTGAGGGGCTTTTCCACATAGACATGCTTTCCCATGGACATGGCAAGCATGGTTGCACAGAAGTGGGAGTGATCCGGGACCACCACGCTTACGGCATCAATATCTTTGCCTGACTGATCCATCATTTTGCGAAAGTCGGCATATTGTTTCACGCCTGGCCAGCGTTTAATATTTTTCTCCACATTGCGTGCCGAGTAGTCCACATCTGCAAACGCTACGGGTTGTGCATTGCCTTTCCCGCAGAGGCTAGGGATGACGCCACCAGCTCTGCCGCCAACCCCAACACAGCCAAGATTGATGCGTTTACTGGGTGGTTGAGGATCCCCCTCAGCTCTGGCACCTGTAGCCAGATAAGAGGGAATGAAAGTGAAGCCTAGGGCTGTTGAAGTTTTCTTGAGAGCTGCTCGGCGCTTCATGTTGATCAGTGTAATTTGGTAGGAGTGGTTTGAGAATTTAGTCAGATTGCATCACTTGAGCAACAAGGAACATGAAGGAGTGTGTGCTCTGCCTTCTTGCAAGATTATGGTGATAAGACTTCAGGATGTCCGACGATTTTGCAGACTTGCGATAATCCCGTGTCTTGGACTGAACAGGAAAGCAAGGGCAAAAATTGCTCCCAGAGTGAGAATGATGGTTGATCCGGGGCTGAAGTTGAGATGATGTGAGGCGATCAAGGCAATGGCAGCGGCGCTCATTCCTACAAGCCCTCCTCCCCAGAACAATACTTCAGCCCGATTTGTCAGCAGGTAGACGGTTGCGGCCGGTGTGACAAGGAGGCCAAGTGCCAACAGGCAACCGACTGCTTGTAGCGTTGAGATCAGAACAAGGATCAACAGTCCAAGCAGCAGGTAGTTGAGAGTGCGAACGGGGATGCCCAAGGCGCGGGCTGCATCAGGTTCAAACAACATGACGATAATCGGTCTCCTTAATAAGGTGAGTAGTGTTAGCGCTAATGCGGATACCCAGAATACGGTCATTAGGTCAGCGTCAGTGGCGAAAAGGATATTACCGAATAGGTAGTGATCGACATCCACATTGACCGGAGCGAACTCAAGTAGCAGCAATCCCGCCGCAAAAGCAGTGGTAAATAGTATGGCCAGGGCGGTTTCCTGTCCGAGACGTGAACTGCGTGCAACCAGCAGACTTCCAAGACCAACGATTAGGGCTGCGACGAGTGCTCCTGCAAAAGCGCTAGCCTGGCTTAAGCCAAATAGAATGATGCCGACACCGATTCCAGGTAAAAGGCTGTGGGAGAGTGATCCGACCTGAAGGGCCGACTTCCTCAGAACGATGAACGCACTCAGATAGCCGTTTGTGAAACCAACCAATACGCAAATGATCAGACCGCGTCTGATATGCTCATAGCTCAGAGGCTCGGTAATCCAATCCATAGGGGCTAGCCTCGCATTGAGGTGTGGGGGGGAACAGGACGTTGATTTTCCTGTGTGTCCTTGAAGAAGTCGTAGTTCTTACCGAAACAAGCGGTAAGGTTTTCACCGTTAAATACCTCAGCGACTTGTCCGAATGCAATAGCCTTCTGATTTAATAAAAGAACTTCATCGAAAGTTTCGGCTACGCTTGAAAGATCGTGGTGAGCGGCAATAATCAGGCGTCCTCCAGAGGCTAGGAGTCCCAAAAGTTCCGTGAGAAGTTCCTGTGATGGGCGGTCAAGTCCGGTGAAGGGTTCGTCGAGCAGCAGAACATGCGCTTCTTGAGCCAGTGCCCTAGCAACGAAGGCTCGTTGTTGTTGTCCGCCAGACAGAGCACTGATTTGTCGATTCGCAAGATCGGCTAGCCGCATTGCTTCCAATGCATTATCAACGACTTTGTGGTCAGAGTTTCTGAATTTTCTCCACCAGCCCAGATGGGGGAATCGTCCCATTTCAACGAGGCCACGAACAGTGAGTGGAAAGTGCCAGTCGACAAGACGCCGTTGCGCAAGATAAGCAATCTCTGTAGTGGAACGTGCAAGAGGCTTGCCACGCCATGAGATTTCCCCTGATTCCGGGGTTACCAATCCGGCCATTGATTTGATTAATGTGCTCTTACCCGCACCATTTGGACCTACCATAGCCAGACAACGACCGCAATGAGTGTTCAGGTCAACGGACGAGAGGGCAAGTGTCTCTGAATAGCGCACGGTGAGTCCGCTTACTCTTAGCTCGTGCCTTGATGGGGAACCACAGTCATGAGGCAGTGGTAACTTTTCTAGTTCCTTAAGCATCTTTCATTAGATGGCAGGACGGAAGATGATGGCGTTTGTTTCAATACGAGATTCCCCCTCTTGCCCCCAGACATTAACCGATGTTGGTCTGTTTTCCAAACCTTCCCGAATCATTTCAAGTTGAATCACAGGTCTTTCACCGGATTTTGGGGCACTTTTCAGTTCTGCCTCAATCCAGAACTCAATTTCCTGTTCGGCAATGGTTATGCCATTTATGACGCGCTCAATCTCTGCCTCATTTCCGGGATCTTGGACAGTTAGCAGGCGCTTACCGAGGTAATCCAGATAAACGTTTTTCAGGGGGTGTGAGCTGATTATGCGAAAGCTGAATCCTTCAGCAGCTTGAACGGGGGCAGCTTGCTGCTGAGTCTGCAGTGGGTCAGAGCTTTCTGATTGGCCAGTCAGGTGTTGCAACGGAAACCATGCCAACGCGAAAAACGCGATAACGATGAGCAAATTAAGTAATGGAAACCCTCGCATTTTTTGGGGTGTAACTTTAGGGGGCTCCGGTTAAGCCGCTGACAATTACTTTAATATTGTGCTCCATAAATGCCCTGTATGTCGATGCTGAACTTGCCGAACCATCGGCAATAAGGGCTTTTCCTCTACGTATCCCAACTGTCTTTATAATACTGTCCAGTGCGCGTGGATTTGCATTAACCTCCGGGAAAGCAACGGGCACCGAATTCTTCCGGATTTCCCCAATGGCTATAGCAAGGTATTTTGAGGACACATTTCCCTCACTCGGTCCGGCAATAGGAATGGACCGAAACCCAAATTCCCTGCAGAAGTAGCCAAAAGCTGCGTGGGCGGTAACCAGATAGCGCTTGGAACGGGGGATCTTTGAGATTTCTCGCTTTGCCCACGTCTCGAGTTTGTCCAGTTGCTTCCCCCAATTCTTGGCATTGTAGGCAAAGGCTTCCTTGTTAGAGGGATCAATTTTCCCGAATTCCCGTGCCACATATGTGGCTGCTCTTTTCATGCCACTAATACTATGCCACCAGTGCGGATCAATACTGCCTGCAGCATGTTCTGGGCAGCATGCAAATAAAGCATCCTTAGCCGACAGCTTCACAGAACGTACGGCATTGCCTGCTTCAATGACATGTGTTGAACCGCCCAATGTTTGCCTGAGTCGCGGCAGGTAGAGTTCCAGCCCTTTTCCGGAGGCAAGAAGTATATCAGCACTTCGCGCTTTTGCCATGTCAGTAGAGCTCGGCCGGAAGTTATGGATGTCTTCGCCAGGGTTCATTAGCGGGAACACAATCACATGTTTTCCCCCGACCTCTCGAGCGAGGTCAGTAACCATGGGGTGCAGAGTGGCAACTTCCAAGGCAGCCCTAGAGGATACGGGATTGGCAAAAAAGCTCCCAGTGCCAATTATCAATAAAATCAGGGCCTTCCAAATGGAAGGCCCTGATCCTTTAATTGCTAGTTTAGGCATTTTACCTTGCAAGCTAGCGAACCTCCGGTCCGCCAAAGTTCAATCCGAGCTGGAACCAGATTGAGTGCTCGTCGCCAAAGTCATCGGAGTGATCCCAATTGTATTGCACACGTGCCTGCATGGTGCGGTCCTCATTATACCAAGTGAGGGAGGGGGATAGCCTGAGGCGCTCGTCGAGTCCGGCTTCGGAAATGCCAGATACCCAACCGGCACGAAGTCCGGCTTCCAGTTGGTCGTTGATTCCGTAAACAACGCTGCTGTATAAGCCAACCTCACCAAAGCTATCACGGATGGATTCATCTTCGTCATGGTGCTCATCACCGTGATCATCGTGATCATCGTGATCATCGTGATCATCGTGATCATCGTGATCACCGTGATCTTCGTGATCTTCGCGATCATCGTGATCAT
>CALCSP010000195.1 GCA_937893785.1 uncultured Verrucomicrobiales bacterium | reverse complement strand
TGGCTACCGGGATAGGTCTTAAAGCATCCCCGCCAAGGGCGCCTAGTGCCATCTGCAGAATGAAGTGGAGCATACGTGTATATTCCTACCCCGAGTGGACGAACCTGTCGAGAATTCGGATTCGTTTGGGAACTTTCTATTCGTGGGTTATCTTGAGCAACATTAAATGCCGAATACCTTTGGATATAGAAGACTAGAAGTGGCTTGATCAGATTGAAATGCGTCAGAGAGTTTCTATCTTAGCTTCAAATTTTTTCGCTGCCTTTTTGGTTGTTTGCTTCTGGCAGTGCTTTTGTGAAAGTGGTTCTTCCTCTGAGAGTAATGCCAATTTGGAATTGGATCCGACCGTGCTATATGAGCAAGCAAGCCGTTCGCTGAATACCTATTGTGTATCTTGCCATGGTCCTGAGAAGCAGAAGGGAAATGTGCGTCTGGACAGCTTGGAAACCATCGATGCGGTAGATCGCCAAGAACTGCTCAGCAAGATGCAAGAGGTTCTCCAGTTTGGAGAGATGCCTCCTGAGGAGGAAAAGCAGCCGGCTGAGACGGAGAAGAAAGTGTTGCAACAATGGCTCAATAACCAACTGACTGGTAAAGCTGCGAAGGCACTCGCTGAAAAACTGGAACGCTTCGAGTATGGAAACGTCATTTCTCACGAGAATCTGTTCTCCGGCAAGTACGCCGAAGAGCCTGGCTACACGCCGGATCGGCGATGGTTGATGAGCGAATTCATCTTTAACGAGAAAACTAACCGTTTACTGAATTACCATCCGACGCGGACAATCTACGGAACCGTTCAGTCAGTGCAAGGTGACAGCGGCGTTCACTGGAGCCCCAAAACAGAGCGTGGAAACAAATTCCGAAGGACAATAACCAACCCGTTTTTGTTGCCGGAAAAGGTAGGCGTTCGATATAGCTCCCACAAGCAGCTTACGACAGGCCACCTACTGACGATGGTGGGTAATGCCAAGCGGATTGCGGGACACATATCCTCGGAGGCAATAATGAAGGCGCACTACCCGGCAATGTACGCGCTAATGAAGAGCGAACTGGATCACCGTGAGGTGATGCGTTCACGTGAACGGTTTCTCAGGACCTATCCCTTTCTGGAGCATCTGCTCAATGATATCTACGGGGAGGAGCACAAAAAGCTTCTCCCCAAGGTTGTCCGAAAAGAAATCCCCTATCCCGGTCCACCGAAGCATTCTGCCGGTGGCACACAGAAGAGGCATGACAACCTAGACTTCCTAGGCCGTTTCAACCAAGAGGATATCCGGGCCATCCTGCAGGGCATCGCCACCTACAAACGCACTGCTTTCAAGGTCGACGAAATCAGGAAAAAATCTGAATTGGATCGCAAAGGAAAGCCGGTTTGGGCTCCTTACAGTGAAGCCAATCTGGCTGAGTTTGAAAACATCATCCAGCAATGCGAGACAGAATGGTACAGGGAGGGGGTTACCGACCACCGTATCAAAAACCGCATCACGACCATGAAGCTGTTTTACGACACGTGGGACATGAATAAG
>CALCSP010000194.1 GCA_937893785.1 uncultured Verrucomicrobiales bacterium | reverse complement strand
TTTCAGCACTGTTTTCATGCCGCCGTATTGCTTGCGGGACGCTTGCCCATGACATCGGAGCAATTCTTCGCTTTAATGGCTTGCAGGTATATTGCTAGAACTCAAACCTGTTTTTTTCAGTCTCCTGATCACTTTTTTCCTCCGATGGTGCTGCCTTCTCTTTGATCAGTAACTGGTCATCTTCCGAGAGCTTTGTGATATCATAATTAAACATGCGGCCATTAGGGAAGCGGAACTTGCCGGTCTTCCCACTAAGGGAAACCATTGCCGCCTTCAGGGTTTTCCCATCGGTGTTTGTCCACGTGCGCTCATCGACAAGGAATTTAGGCTTATTGAAAAAACTGTTTCCTGAACTGTCCGTGTTGGGTGGAGTGGCTTCCTTGAGAGCATTTTTGATAGCCTTCTCGGTAGCAGGGTTGCTCGGGTGACCGTTGAAGACCAAGTTTCCCTTAACGTCAAACACTGCCGTGTGCGGGATTCCGTTAGAAAGACGTGGCCCCCTGATTCCCTTGGTAAGAGTGAATTTTAGCTTATGGCTGTTGGCTATTTTTGCGATTGCCTCGGGACTGCTGTTCTGAACCTCAGCACCGATCATTACCATTCCTTTATTGGTGTATTTTTTGTCCATCTGAACCAGATGAGGCATTGATGCAATGCAAGGGCCTCACCGGGTTCCCCAGTATTCGATGACCACAACTTTGCCTTCCAGCTTGTCGAGCTTGACCTCCGGGCCGGATAAGTGCTCACCAAGGTTAAATTCAGAGAGTGTATGCTCCGCACTTATGGCCGTGTTGTTTACCGTAAAAAATCCCAGCGCTGCCAGAAATATTACCCCCACTTTGGAATATTTTTTCATGATGTTGTTTAATTAATCATGTTCGGTGATTTTCGTCCATTGTTATTATCAAATTGAAGGTGTGCCTTACGCAAAAAGCAGTGATGTGGGCAGAGATCTAGATGGAGCAATGATTTGCCGTCGATTGGCTGTTGCAGCGGACAACAAGGCCTTATTATTGGTTCTTTGCCCAATCAGGTGTGCCAAACCAGTCATGCATTTCCTTTAGAAATGGAGCAACGATCTCGGGAGATTCCGGGATGTGACCGCGGTCACCGGACTCGATTATCCATGTCTCCATTGCCACCCGCAGGCGCAGCAGTGCTGCCTTGTGCCGGGGATCCTTGGACTGGGCAAGGTTTTGAATCTCGTGTGGGTCACTGGCGACATGGAATAGCATTTCTTCCGGGAAGGGTTGCATCAGTTGCAGGGCTGGCCCGGTTAGCTTTCCCTGTGCCTTCAGTTTGCGCATCAGTGGCTTCACAAGAAAACATTTTTCTTTATATCTATTAAGTGTTTCAAATCCTGCTCCAGCTGTAAAATTACGAATATAATGATATTGCTGATCGTGAACGGAGCGCATCCTGACCACGGTTTCATCAATTCGGTCACGTGCGGCAAATGCAAACCTGCGGGGTGGGTCAGCTTCCTTGCCCAAAAATACTCGGCTTTGCATGCCGTTTGGACGCTGGAGTCCGGCTATGGACAGGGTGGTGGCTGTCAGGTCCATAAGGCTGACTACCCTGTTACTGACGACCCCGGGCTTTTCCTTGGCTGAAAGGACAGGAAAGTTTTTGGCATCGCGCACGATAAGCGGCACACGCAATCCCTGGTCAAAGGGCCAGTGGATTCCGCGTGCAGTCAGGCGACCATTGTCGGAGAAGAAGATCACCACCGTGTCATCATCCATGCCATCCTTTTTGAGCTGTGCCAAGATTTTCCCGACACGAATATCTGCACCGCTGATGGAATTAAGGTAACGGGCCCATTCCTGTCGGCTGACCGGATGGTCAGGGTAGTAGGGGGGCGGGGTCACATTTTCCTCGGTTGCAATCTTTGGGTGCCATTCTTCGCCGACCCATGGCACCCGTTCTTTTTCGGCGGATTTCCGGTCATAGATGTCATATTCCGCTTCCGGCAGGTTGATCTGCGCAAAGAAGGGCTGGTTCTTCCTGAGGTCATGCCACTGGGCGCTGTCATAGAGCTTGCCCTCGTTGACAAAATTCAGGTCTAGCTTGCCTGTACCCGTTTCCTCATCGCCAATGTGTGTGATGTTGGCAGTGAAGTATCCCGCATCTTTCAGTCGGTGAGTTATCGGACGGATTCCGGGTGGTAGCTTGAAGTTATCATTACGGTGGGAACGCATGTGGTGGGTGTCGGTTGTTCCCTGATACATGCCAAGCATGAAACATGATCGGCTTGGTGCACACACAGGTGAGGTAGCGAACACGTGCGTGTATCGTATGCCTTGCTTGGCAAGTGCATTCAGATTTGGAGTCGCCGTATTTTTTTGACCGTAACACTCAAGGTCGTTGGAGAAATTTTCCCCTACGATCCAAAGAATGTTAGGTTTCTTTTCTGCCGCTTTGGCAGAAAAGAGCAGGCAGATTACCGTTATTAGCAGGTAAGTGATCGTTTTTTCCATACCTAATAGATATCATGAAATGAGGTATCACGATACGAAGTTTACCGGTTTTTTACTTATAAACCGGTGGATCGTCTAATGGCGGTTGAACGTCTGCGGAACTTTAGCAGTTCAAGTATAGAGGACAGTATAATGCCTTAGGGTCCAACCATTGTTGTTCTTATGACCTCGTCCACTGTGGTTTCACCATCAAGAATTTTTTCCACCCCATGTGCTCTTAGTGTACGCAATTGTTGTTGGGACATCTCGTCAATAATTTCCTGCTCCGTGGCATGCTTACTAATCATTGAGGAGAATTTCTCGTTGATCGGCAATAATTCAAATATGCCGATTCTTCCAATAAACCCCTTGCCGGCACAATGAAGACAGGATCCATGCTCGTAGACCTCTCGACCTTCTAGTTTTGAATCACCCAAAAGTGCTGATTCTCGGGAAGTAAGCTCTCTCGGATTGCGGCATCGTTTGCACAAAACCCTTACCAATCTCTGTGCGGCTACCAACCTTATTGTTGCTGCAGCAAGAAACGGAGCGACCCCGATATCCAATAAACGGGCGATTGCCCCAGCTGCTGAATTAGTATGCAGTGTGCTTAAAACGAGGTGACCGGTTATAGCAGATCGGACAGCAATCTCGGCGGTTTCTTCATCACGTATTTCGCCAATCATGATGACGTCCGGGTCATGCCTTAGAACGCTGCGCAGCGCAGTGGCATATGTCAGTCGTTCTGAATCCACTTCAACTTGAGGGATTTCAGCCAGGTCATACTCAACCGGATCCTCAATGGTAATTAAGCTCTCTCCTCCTTGCGCCTGAATATACCTCAGTGCTGCATAGAATGTGGAGGTCTTGCCGCTGCCGGTGGGTCCGGTTAATAAGATCATTCCATGGGGATTACCAAGATTGCTCTCGAAAGTTGCACGATCTGCTGCGCTCATGCCCAGATTTTCGAGTGTCAATTTTTCAGACTGAATCCCCAGAAGTCGTAATGTCAGTTTCTCACCATGCCGCACAGGTATGGTAGCGACCCTGATATTCAATGATGAGGCTTCTCCCTGTTGCTGGTAACTGATTTGTCCGTCCTGCGGTACTCGCTTTTCCGCAATATCCAGAGCGGAGATCACTTTGATTCTACTGACAATGCCACTATGAAGGCTGGCTGGGTAGTCACGGAAAGCTTCAATATGGCCATTCACACGTAATTGAACCATAGTGCGGTTCTTTTCCGGTTCGATATGGATATCTGAGGCCTGACGCAGAATTGCTGCGCCGATCATTTCATCAACAATGCGCACGAATTCCTCTCCATCTCCGGAGACGGTAGCAGTAGTTCCTGTCCGTCCTGTAGTGGCGCTGTGAACCCTGCGTAAGGCTT
>CALCSP010000193.1 GCA_937893785.1 uncultured Verrucomicrobiales bacterium | reverse complement strand
TAATTTTCCGAATTTTGAGTCTTTTTTTTAAGACAGGAAATAACTAATGAAGTCGAGCCAATGAGAAAAATTGAGATCACCCAATCTCTCAAGGAAACAGGAGACCAAATTATATGGAATTTCTGACTAGAAAGATATTGCGACAAGTGAATTCAGTTCTTCATTCCCAGAAATGAACGGAGATCACATTAAACTTTACATTCCCGGACCAATAGAAGTCTCACAGAAAACCTATAAAGCTATGAGCGCGCCCATGATTGGGCACCGGAGCAAGGACTTTGTCAGTCTATATGAAAAAGTCCAACCCATGCTACAGTCCCTCTTTGGGACTAAGAGACCGGTATTCCTCAGCACTTCCTCAGCCTGGGGCGTCATGGAAGCATCAGTCAGAAACCTCGTCTCCAAAAAGGTCCTTAATTGCTGCTGCGGCGCGTTTTCTGATAAGTGGCTGGATGTTTCTTTACGTTGCGGCAAGGATGCAGAAAGCCTTCAAGCTGAATGGGGTCAACCAATCGATCCTGTTACTCTGGAGCAAAAGCTGTCCACAGGTGAGTTTGACACTGTGACCCTTGTTCATAATGAAACATCAACTGGTGTCACTAATCCGCTTTCAGAAATTGCAGCTGTCGTCCACAAATTCCCGGATGTCTTGCTTGTTGTTGATACCGTTTCATCTTTTTCAGCAGTCCCCATCAATGCTGATGAACTCGGCATCGACGTCCTTCTGACGGGAAGCCAAAAAGCCCTTGCTCTCCCTCCCGGCCTTTCTCTTTTTACTGTGTCTGAAAAAGCAATGGCAAGAGCAAGCGAAATGCCCGACCGAGGGTATTATTTTGATTTCCTAGAGTTTGAGAAAAACGCAAAGAAATCGATGACGCCAAGCACACCATGCATTTCGCTTATTTATGGATTGGCGTGGAAGCTAGAGCAAATTCAATTAGAAGGTGTTACCAACCGATATGCACGCCATGAAAAGCTCAATAACATGGTGCATAGCTGGGTTAAAGAGAACGGATTTGAGCATTTTGCCCCCGAAGGTTACCGATCCAAGACATTAACTTGCGTTTTAAATAACAAGGAAATCGATATCCCTAATTGGATAAAGTCAATGCGTGAAAAACACTCATTGGTCATCAATGGCGGCTATGGGAAAATCAAAGGTAAAACCTTCCGTATTTCCAATATGGGAGATGAAACAGAAGAGAGTATTAGCACTATGCTCACTGCACTTTCTGATACCCTTCCTGGGTAAAAAGATGCAATCGATCAGGGCATCGATCTTTGCCGAATGCCTAGTATATGGGATGACTTACAACGTCATCGCCTAGCCTTATTGAAAGCCCCTGCGGAATTTTAGCCCCGTCAATCTCGGCGATCGATTTCCCCTCATCTATCACCTTTGATATTTCAATCTCGCCAACAATGAACTTGTCACGACGAATATTGAATCTTACTCCCGACTCTACTCCCTTCGCTGATCCGGCATCGATGATGACAAACCCTTTGCCACCATCAACCGCCGCAATTTTGGCTATTGCTGGTGCCTCACTGATTTTACGCTGTTCCTCGGTAAGCTCCGCAGCCTCTGCTTCTTTTTTCTTACGAATGCTTTCCAATAAGGCCTTTTTTTCCGCCTCTAGTGCTGAGAGGTCGGCGTCAGCTGCTGCATTGCTTTCACTCACCTGTTTGCGCAAGGCTTCGATTTGGTCAGCAAGCATGGCGTCAGCCTCCTTACGTAACCGCTCGTCTTCTTTCAACCGCATTTCATTATCATTGCGCTCATCGATAACCTGCTGGCGCAAATTATCATTTTCCTCCTGTGTCTTGAGAATGCCTGCTTTGCCCTCAAGCCAAGACTTGCCTAGATAAAGGCTCACAATGACCAGTAGACCAATCGTGGACAGCAACGCACCTTTGGTAAGTTTATCCATATTTCCTATGCATTTTGTCAGGGCACCGTATGATTTGTGCCCAATTAAGGGGATGAAAATATATAGCGCATCTGAAAGGTTTCAACGTGAATTGCCTTAATGCCTGCATTGACCGCGTAAGCCCGAGTGCTAAGTTCCGCGCCTGACCAAATTTAACGGGACTTCCAAGGCCATGAATTACAAAGATACCCTCAACTTACCGCAAACAGATTTCCCCATGCGGGCAGGACTTGTCGAAAGTGAACCGGCGCGCCTTGAGCAATGGGAGAACAATCAACTCTATCAACGTATTCAGAGGAGCCGAAAGCAAGCATCTTCCCCTCGCTTTATTTTGCATGATGGACCTCCTTTTGCCAACGGCAATGTCCACATGGGAACTGCCCTCAATAAACTGCTGAAAGACCTTGTGTTGAAATCAAAGACCATGGCGGGATTCGAAACCCCTTATATTCCAGGTTGGGACTGCCATGGTTTACCGATCGAATTTAAGGTCGTTGAGCAGGCTCAGGGACTAGATGCTGCTGAAATTCGACGCCGGTGCGAAAAGTTTGCCCGTAAATTTATTGATACGCAGCGCATATCATTTCGCCGTCTTGGGGTTTTCGGAGAATGGGATAAACCGTATCTTACCCTCGACCCTTCTTATGAGGCAGACATCATTCGAGTTTTTGCCGACATCGCTGACAAAGGGCTCGTTTATGCCAGTAAAAAGCCAGTCCAGTGGAGCTATGGAGCACAGACCGCGCTTGCTGAAGCTGAAGTCGATTATAAGGAAATTACCGATCCGGCTGTTTTTGTTAAGTTCCCTCTGTTGTCGGGACAATTGGCCCATGAAAGTTCTTTGGTAATATGGACAACGACTCCATGGACTCTTCCAGCCAACCTTGCTCTCGCCCTCCACGAACGTCTCAGCTATACGCACGGCAGTTTTACAACGGAAGATGGCAGAACCGAAAATCTTGTGATTGCAACGGATCTTATTGATTCCTTTAGTGAAAAGACAGGGTTTCGCCTAACCAGCGAAACTAAAATCTTCAAGGGAAGTGATTTTTCTGATGCACAAGCTGCTCATCCATTCCTGGATCGAGAATCCAAAGTTATCCTTGCGGACTTTGTAACGACTGAAACAGGAACAGGAATCGTTCATATTGCTCCGGGGCACGGCGCTGATGATTACTTGGCAGGCGTCGCTAACGGACTGGAAATACTCTCACCTGTCGATGATGAGGGTAAATACACTGACGAAGCAGGAATTCCAGAACTTGCCGGTGAACATGTCCTCAAATCCAACGAGAAGATCATCGAATTGCTTGAAGCGCGAAGCGCCTTAATTGGCAGAGAAGAATATAGGCACTCCTATCCTCATTGCTGGCGTTCCAAGACTCCCATTATATTCAGGGCCGTTCCTCAGTTTTTCATCAAAATTGATGAATTCCGTAAGGAAGCACTTGAGGAAATTGATAAAGTTCAATGGCTTCCCACAAAAAACCAGAACCGGATAAAAGGAACTGTTGAAGCACGTCCCGACTGGTGTATTTCTCGTCAAAGAACATGGGGAGTCCCGCTTCCGGTGTTTCATAATACTGAAGGCGCTCCCATCATTGACGGCTCGTTGGCCAGAAAAGTCGCGGACTTAGTGGAATCAGGCGGCTCCAACATCTGGTTTGAGAATGATGACTCATGGTGGGCTGAGCAACTGGAACTGCCACCCGGAACAACTCGATGCCGGGACACACTCGATGTATGGATTGACTCAGGATCAAGTCATGTTGCTGTCACCGACCGTCACCCTGAATTGTCAAACCCTGCAGATCTTTATCTTGAAGCGACAGATCAACATCGTGGATGGTTCCAAAGCTCATTAATGCTAAGCATGATCGTGCGAGACGCCTCGCCTTACCGGGCAGTCATGACACATGGCTTTGTTGTCGATCAGGATACCGGAAAGAAAGTTTCCAAGTCAGACCAAACAGGCGATGGTGATAAGGCTAAAAAGAAGAAAAAGGTTAAGCCCACAGAGGCAGACCACTTCGTTTCCAAATTTGGAGCAGATATTCTTAGGCTTTGGGTAGCCAGTGTGGACTGGGAAAATGAAGTGCCATTTGGAGAGGGATTGTTCAAACAAACTTCAGAGACGTACCGTCGCATTCGCAACACCCTGCGTATTTTAATAGGTAATCTCAATGACTTTGAATCGACTGACAACTTTGACATCAATAGCTTAACGCTGATTGATCGCTGGATTCTAGAACGACTCAATGTGGTGACTCGTGAATGCCTTGAGGGCTATGAAAAGTTCCAATTCAGAAAAGTATACAATTCCCTCAACTCATTCTGCACAAACGACTTGAGCAGCATTTACATTGATGTGACCAAAGACAGGATGTATTGTGACCCGGTTAACTCATCCAGGAGGCGAGCCACTCAGTTTACGATGAGCAAGGTGTTTGAGAGTCTCTGCCACCTGCTTGCTCCGATTCTTTGCTACACTGCTGATGAAGCATGGGAATATGCTGGTCATGACGTTGGAGACATCCATGCCTGCACATTTCCGGAACCGGACCCCCTATTCTCAGGAACCGATGCCACAGAGAAAATTAATACTCTAATGACTTACCGGAACCTTATCCAACAGGCTATTGAGCCTCTACGTCAGGAAAAATTGATCCGAGCTAATGAAGAGGCCTCTGTACAACTAATCTTACCAGATGGCGCAGCATCGCCCTTCGATCTTTTTTCTGAGAAGAGTGCAGTCAGCGAGTTCTTTATAATAAGTGAGCTCAATGTCTCATATGGAGGAACAGAACCGGTAGCAACAGCTAAAAAATCAGAGAATGGAAAATGCCCCCGCTGCTGGCGCCTGTTTCCCGAGGTCACAAGTGAAGACACCCTATGCAATCGCTGTAAAGATGCAGTTAGCTAGCAACTTGCGCCTTGCATGGTCACTACTCTCCAGCCCAAAGAGATGGCGGCAGTTGGATTTGCTCAAGTGCATTGTCGATATCTGAAATCTCCTCACTGGAAAAAGACATGTTCCTGACAGCTTTACAGTTCTCTATAATCTGACTTGAGCTACTAGCCCCAATCAGTGCAGATGTAACAACATCGTCTCGCAGCACCCATGCCAGAGCCATCTGAGCTAGGCTCTGGCCCCGATCTAATGCAATAGCGTTGAGTGTAGTAATTACTTTTCTAACAGGTTCGCTCAACTCATCTTCACGTAACAATCCTTCAGTACTATCTGCCCGTGATCCTTTTGGTATCCCTTTTAGATACTTATCAGTAAGTAATCCTTGATAGAGAGGGCAAAAGGCAATCATACCAACACCCAGTTGCTTTGCCTCCTCCTGTAGCCCTTTCTCAATCCAGCGGTTAAACATCGAGTAATTGGGTTGATGGATAACGATTGGAGCCCAGTTATTTTTTTTGCAAATAGCTACAGCCTCTCTCGTTTGCGAAGTGTTATAACTACTGATCCCGACATATAACGCCTTGCCTTGTTCAACAGCACTGTTAAGAGCACCTAAGGTCTCCTCCAGAGGTGTTTCTGGATCAAATCGGTGACTATAAAAGAGATCAACATAAGGCATGCCCAATCTTTCAAGCGACTGGTCAAGGCTGTTGAGAAGATATTTTCTTGATCCCCACTCTCCATAAGGACCAGGCCACATATCATAACCGGCCTTGGTAGAGACGAGTATTTCATGCCTTGGCAATTCTGCGAGTATTTGGCCGGCATTTACTTCAGCGCTGCCGTAAGGCGGGCCATAATTATTAGCTAAATCAAAGTGGGTAATCCCATGATCAAAGGCAGTAAAAACCATTTCTCTCTGGTTTTCCGTCACGCGATCTCCGCCGAAATGATGCCAAAATCCAAGGGTTATAGCCGGTAACTTGATTCCATTTCTCCCACACCTGCGGTAAGGCATTCTTCCATCATACCGCAGAGGGTCGGGTTTATAGTCACTCATGTTATTTCTCTCTTGATTATCAGCATGAACCCTAACATGGATAATAATCGATGAAAGCCCTTACACTGGAAGCCTACAACAAATTCACATACGGAGAAGCTCCTGACCCAATCTTAAAACCCGGGGATGTTATGATCAGGGTTAAAGCATGCGGCATCTGTGGTAGTGACATACATGGTATGGACGGTAGCAGCGGCAGACGAATCCCCCCTATTATCATGGGACATGAAGCTGCCGGTGTCATTACGAATGTGGCAGACGATGTTTCTGGATGGAAGCAGGGGGATCGGGTCACATTCGATTCCACTATCTACTGCGGTCATTGCCATTTCTGTTCATCCGGAAAGGTTAACTTATGCAACAACAGGCGCGTTCTGGGTGTTTCTCCGGGGGAATATCGTCAGCACGGAGCATTTGCACAGCTTGTGGCTGTTCCCTCACACATTTTACACAAGCTTCCGGAAAAACTTTCTTTTGAGGAGGCTGCCTTTGTCGAACCTGTCTCCATCGCACTGCATGCAGTCAATAGACTGCCTATAAATGGTGGCGAAAGCGCTGTTGTAATTGGAGCTGGAATGATTGGCCTACTTGTTATCCAGGCCTTGATCACCAAGGGCGTAAAACGCATCATTGCTGTCGATATTGATACTTGCAAACTCGACTTTGCACTCAAAATGGGAGCAACAGACGTGGTGCAAAGCAACAGCGATGCAATCGATTCCATAAACAAATTAACCGACATCGGAGCCGACCTGGCATTGGAGGTTGTGGGCATCAAT
>CALCSP010000192.1 GCA_937893785.1 uncultured Verrucomicrobiales bacterium | reverse complement strand
CATGAGCATAAAAGGCTTGTCTTTATCTCTGCCTTCCTTGAGCCACTCGATCGACTTGTTGACTACGGCCTCGGTAACATACTCTCCGGGAGTGCCTGGGAGCAGTCCCTTGGGCGTCCGGAAGTCGGGCGCATAATAGGTTCCTTGGCCGGGCAGAACATTCCACAGGTCAAAGCCTTGCGGATCTGAACCGAGGTGCCATTTGCCAATGACTGCCGTTTGGTAACCACCTTTCTGCAGAAGCTTTGGAAAGGTTTGCTGGTTGCCATTGAAGACATGCTCATTTTCCATGAAGCCGTTCAGGTGAGAGTGCTTGCCGGTTAAAATTACCGCACGACTGGGGCCGCAGAGTGCATTGGTAACAAAGCAGTTTTCGAAACGGATTCCTTCCTTTGCGATCCGATCCAGATGCGGTGTCGGGGCAACATCCTTGAGTCGTCCGCCATAGGCCGAAATAGCTTCATAGGAGTGGTCGTCAGAAAAAGTAAAGACAATGTTTGGGCGTTGCTTCGAGAAGAGGTAGCCTGTAGTCCCAAACAACTGAAATGTCATCGCTAGAAAAACGAATAGAGCCTGTTTCATAGCGATGATTCTACGTTACTGGTCAAGTCTTCTCAATCTCTGACAATGCGAAGCAGTTTGTTTCTTAATATCACCAAACAATTGCCATGAAAACTTTACCTAAAATTTCTATTATCCTTGTGGTGGCAGTCTTTTTACTGAAGGAAGGGCTACAGGCCGGGGAGAAAACACCGGGCTCCACTGAGGAGGATTATGCTGCCTGGAGCTTTGTGAGTATTCCCGATTTCCTCAATTTTGATATCGAGTATCCTCAGAAGGGCTGGGAGGATGCATTGGGGTTCATTGTGGGATCCATGAAAAAGGAAGACCCGGCTTTCGCCATGGTGGCTGGTGACCTGGTGATGGGGCATTGGGGTACGCAGAAGGAGGAGATTGACCGCTGGGCAAACAAGTATTACCCCGGCTGGGTCCAGCGTTTTCAGGATCGGGATCTCAAGGTCTACGCTGCCCTTGGTGATCATGAGATCAGGGACAATCCATGGCGGGGAGCCGCAGCGGATGCGGTCCCATTTTACAAGGCTGCCTTTCGCCGGCACCTGAAGATGCCTCTCAACGGTCCTGATCACATGAAGGGAACCGCTTTCTACTGGCTTTACAGGAATGCCTTGTTCATCTCGGTGGATGTATTTGAGAAGGGGAAGAGTAACCAGGGAGAGATCGCTGCCGGGGTAACCGGCAAACAACTCGCGTGGTTTGAGAAGGTGCTAAAGGAGTACGGGTCCAAGGTGGACCATATCGTGGTCATGGGGCACACCCCCATCCTGCGGCCGGTACGAACCTTCAGTTCATCCGGTATGCTGACCGTCAAGGGGCATGACTCGGACTTCTGGAAATCCATGGTTAGGCATGGTGTCGACCTCTACCTTTGCGGGGAAGTACATGCGGTGACCTGCACCCAACGCGATGGCATCCAGCAAATTGCCCACGGGGGCCTGATTGGGCGCACCACCAAGCCCAATTACCTTGTGGTGAATGTGAAGAAGGACCGGCTTGAGCTCAATCTCAAGGAAATCGACCTGATTAACGGCAAGGGCAGGCTATGGCAACAGGACAAGAGTCGCGGACCGTGGGATACCATTACCATTACCGAGGAGCGCAAAAAAAAGGGCTTCATCTCGATTGGCAAGGTCATCATCAATAAGCAGGAGGCTGATAGGAAGTTTGAGGGTGCTACCGGCTTCTTTATCGAGAAAGACAACCCCAGGTAGAATTTTTCAGGGGCGCAGGTGTTTTTATAACATGATAAAAAAAATGGCTGCGATAAGTTCGACCATTGGCAAAAATGCCAACGCCTTACTCTTGGCGAGTAACGAAAGGTGCATGCCCATTCAACCATCAAAATGTCTGTCTCAAAATTCTTATTACTATTAGCGCTGGCTTCTCTCTTACAATCTTGCGATTCCATCAAGCTGGGGCATGCAGAGAAATCCCTTCAGGGCACTTGGCATGTGAAAAGTATTTACTCCAATGAACAAGATGCCTCAGGGCCAAACAAGGATGGTACACACAAGGAGTCTGGTGAGCTAGGCACATTTATATTCTCCGGGATGAAGGTTTCTCACAGTTTCACGCGACTTGGAAAGAACTATACCGACACTTCTCCGTGGAAGTTAAGCGCTGAAAGGCACCCCATTAGCTTTCATTCGTATCTACGATTCACACTTTCTTTGAAGAATCAATCCTACGAAGTTCGATTTGGAGATCGCACTTCTGATTCTGAGAAGGATGCTCGGCGGATTGAACTACATCCGGCTTCGCCAACATATCATAATGATCGTTATCATATTCTGAAACTGATCAAGGAGTAGATGAGCACTTTCAGTTTTCGCCAAAAGTAAAAGAGCAAATAAATGTAATGGAAATCTTAACCAGTATACGAATCACAAGGTGGCACGATATTATTGTTGGATACTTTCTGGCTGTTGTTTTTTTGAGTGTTAATGTCGCTTTCGGAGAAAGTCATCCAGACCATGGCCTTGTGGGACTTCGTCCCTTGCCCCGGACCGCTAAGATGGATCACAGCCATAACCACGGTGGATCTTGGGCTGGTACTCCCACTTATGAAGAGCAAAAGGGTAACTATCCTTTTGTTGCCAAAAATCTAGATGTGGTCAAGGGGTGGCTTGATGGGGATTTCAAGACCAAGCGGGTTTTCTTTGAACATTATTGGGGACTGAGCGAGGCCCGCGATGACCTTGATCCGAGAACGAACTTGCTCATCCAAACAATCCGCAAATGGGAGACGCAAGGTGCCCAGGTGGATCATATTTTGATCTGTCGTGAGTATGACCTTGCTATACAGAGGGGGCACAAGGATGCCAAACCGGGTCCTTTCAAGGAAGACACGCGCATTCTTTACGAGAAGGATTTTGACGACATCCGGGCCATGTTTAAAAAGGCGTACGCATTGAAATTAATCAAGTGCAGCAATTACAAGCTGATTCAAATGGTTCAGGAGCCTTCTTTTTTTGCCACGGATGAACGGTTCCTGCCGATCATGAACAAGTGTGATGGAATTGCCTACGAGTGCCACCAGTTCAACCGTCACTGGCCTCTGGAGACAGGCTGGGGTAAGCCGGAAAAAGTAATCAGGGGAGCCAGGTGGACTTTGGCCAAGGGTAAAGAATACATCTTCTATTACGGGCCGATACGCTGGAAAGGGAAAGTTTACTACAAGTTTATGGAAAGGGACTGGTTGCAGAAATTTTGGAAAGCCGGGTTACCTAAACGCCATCCTAGGATGCACTATTATTTGAATACTTTTCCGCACGCGGATGGGCGAGGGCGGCCTGTCGGGCCGGAAACCGATCCGCACTCCGTCCTTGGTTTTACGAAATGGCTCATTGAGGAAATCACCATGTCTCCAGATAAAAGAAAAATTCATAGAGGGAAATCCCCCTCTTTGGATTGATTTATAGGGACGCAAAAATGCGTTACAAAAAACACATGTGAGAGATAGTAAATAGCGCGTAACGCCTAAGAGTTCTTCTATTGTATCCTCTCATGAGAATTCACCGTAATCACTTTCGACTTTGGTTTATCTCCATTGTTGCCCTTTTCGAGTTGATCCTGGGGCAGGGGCTCATTGCGGACGATGGCGCCACGCCGTCGCGTCCTAACGTTGTGCTGATCATCAGTGACGATCACGCCTGGACCGATTACAGCTTTGCCGGTCATCCCCACGCCAAAACCCCCAATATCGACCGGCTTGCCACCACAGGTCTTACTTATACGCGTGGTTATGTCACCACCGCGATTTGTAGTCCATCGTTGGCCACAATGCTCACTGGTTTGCATCCTCATCAACACGGGATCACTGGAAATGATCCGGTCAGTGGGCAACCTCGCACGGCTTGGATTTCCCCATTTTTCAAAAAGCCAATGTTACCCAAACTGCTTGCCGAAGCAGGCTATCTTACCTTGCACACGGGAAAGTTCTGGATGGGTGATCCGGGTCGTGTTGGATTTACCGACGACATGGGATCTACCGGGAGACATGGCGGAAAGGCCCTTTCGATTGGTCGCAAATCGATGAAACCGATCTATGACTTCATGGACAAGGCCAAGGAAATGCAGAAGCCGTTCTTCGTTTGGTATGCCCCGTTTCTGCCGCACACCCCCCACAATCCACCTGCAAGATTGCTGGACAAGTATGCCGGGGTCAAGAATGCCAAGTATGCCAAGTACTTGGCGATGATTGAGTGGCTCGACGAGACTTGCGGCGAGTTAATGGGCCAACTCAAGAAAAAGGGAGTCGCCGACAACACGCTGGTGATCTACCTAGCCGACAACGGATGGAACGAATTCGGCAAGGCATCTCCTTACGAAAACGGTGTGCGAACACCGGTTATCGCGCATTGGCCCGGCACAATCCAGCCGCGCAAGGACGAGCGCCGTCTCGTCACAAATATCGACGTGGCGCCGACGATTCTCACCGCTTGCGGCGTCACGCCCCCGTTGTCAATGTCCGGCATCAATTTGCTTGACGACATGGCAGTGGCGAAGCGCGATACGTTGTTCTTGTCAAATTTTGCCCACAATATGGTGTCGCCAACGGAACCGGAAAAGAGCCTTTGGACGCGATCCTGCGTTCATGGCAAGTGGAAGTTGATCGCTTGGATTAAAAACCCGCCCAAACAGCGTCCTTGGAGCCGTGGCCATCGCCACAAAAATCCCGGTGTGAATTTGGAACTATTTGACCTCCTTGCCGATCCGCATGAAACGAAGAATCTTGCGGAAAAGCACCCTGAGGTGGTCCAAGATTTGCTCGAGCGGATTGACGGTTGGTGGCAGGTTGACTGAGGCTATCCTGTCATCCGATAGCGCTGAGATGAACCCATTTTCTGCCCCTCTCTTCGCTGATGAGTATCTATTCTTAAGCTGGATTTCATCAGCACCTGAAAAGTCTATTACGGCGAATGCCAAGCTAGACCGCTCACCTCGATATCATGCTTCCCGAATGCCTTACTAGGAATTTCTAGAGAAACCTCCTTTTGAAAAGTTCCATCAGAATCGTAAGAGCGCACGCCAGCCTCGTGGAGAATCCCCTTGGCTTTACTGTTTTCGGCTCGACCAAGACGAACGAAGATCCGTGATCGTTCTCGCTCTCCGGGTTCTAACTTTTCAAAGAGAGGGGTAAGATCGATGCCCACTTCGAGGGCTGCGTCATTATCAGGACCTGCGAGAGGGACATGGCCCGCGTTGGCCCTACCAAAGAGAGGCCATCCATTGAAGGCTTCTGGCTTCATTTCGTGATCCGGATTGGACGACTTGGGATCTTTCGAGATGCCCAGAGTCATACGGAGATCGGTTCGATCACTGAAAGATAGTTTCAAGCGCAAAGTCCGACGGGGGAGGTAACGCTTGACTTCCGCTCGTCCAAGGTAATTACCCCGTTTCCAGGTCGGATCAATCATCGCTGAGTAAAGCAGGTAAATTTTTCCATCACTTGACCATTTTGGTCCCCATGAGTTCACTACGATGTAGGCACCTCGCTCCCAGTCTGCTAAAGTCACTTTACCGTCCTCATTGATGTCCTGATCATTGGTGATTTTCCCGTCTCCATTCACATCGTATCCCACCTGATTATCGTAACCAACGCAGGTGATTCCGTGCCCATAGCCAGAAGGCCCCCAGCGGGTCCAGATGTCCTCTCCGGCGGCATACTCGCCCTCGGGAATAATCCTTGTCACTTTCTTGAGTTCCCCCATTCGGCCATCGAGGGCAAAAATTCCGCCAATAACTTCTTTTCCAGGAGCGGGAGCATTGCGGTCGAACATCCACCCTTGGGCCTCGTTGAGTTGAGCAACTGTATGTGCCGGGGAATACCGATAACCTGACACGCGATACTCCATCGCCTCTCGCCAAATCCTGTAACCGTTCGGCCAGATACCAATCTTATCCAAGCGCACTCCTCCATAACTTGCGGCGGTGGGAATCCCAATTCGCTTGGCCACCTCCCAACCGTGATAGGCTTCGGACCCAGTGTTTGTCGCCCGGTTCATCATATTCCAGGAAAAATGGGCAGGGAAACGGGTGTGAGCACTATCTGCCTTGGTTCCATTCAAGACGTTCATCTCATAGGTAAAGATCGAGGCCACTGAGGCAAATTGCCCACAAGTTCCCCATCTTTGTTTGTAGATCGGGGGATACTCAGCTCTTGTTGAGTTATCTACCCGGGAAGGTAGTCGTGCTGTATCTGGAGAAGCTACTCCTACATCTGCTCCCTGCGCTCCAATCCATGTATTGTAATTCTTTCCCTTGGAAGGAGGTCGGGTAAATCCTCCCGGATAGGCAGCCTGCGGTTGGTCCTGTTCATCGGCGTTAATGATTGGTTTCTCAGCTGAACTGATGGAGGTGGTCAGTGCCGCGGCCAAGACCATCACTAAATGTTTTGCGGATTTCATGAATTATTTGGTCGAAGTGGACAGAGTATTCTTCAATGAAAAATCAGAAAGAAGGCTGGGAGGAGTTAAAAAATATGGATTCTAGGACCAGTCTGTTAGCAGACGTGCTAGCTAGGAAAACCAAATTGAAAAAGTGTAGGTCACTTTTCTGGCTGATCCCAAAGGCGGTG
>CALCSP010000191.1 GCA_937893785.1 uncultured Verrucomicrobiales bacterium | reverse complement strand
TTATATTCAATTTTGGGCACAAGATCATAGATGCTTTCGAGTTTGTTCCTGTCCTCGGAAATGTCTTGGTGTGGATAGAGAACCGAGGAAAGACTGACCATGGAGGGGTGCCCTGGGAACCGGCTTGTTTCGCGCTGCACGGGTTGCTTGGTCGCAAATTCCCGTTCTTGGCTGGAATCATATCTCGGGATGTCCCAGTGGACGCCCTCAGAGGCGGTATTCACATTCACTTTACAGCTTTCATCGTCACTCCAAAAGGCGACCCGGGCCACAATGGGGTTGCGTTGTGAGGCAAGTCCCGAGCCGGATGTGGCTACAAACTTATTGGTTTCATTGAGGTGACCGATGGTGCCATCATCTAAGATATAGAGCCATTCAACCGGCATCGGCAGGCGTTGTGAGTTGGAGTCGCTGCCAGGTAGTTTAACACCGCTGATCTGTTCTCCGGCTGAGCTTGTGGAAGTATAACTAAATCCTTCCACGTTGCTTTCGCTATTTTGATTTGTGCTCTGTTGGGCGCGGGGATCCACGATCGGAAAGTAGAGTTCTCCTTCCCGCTTGGAGAAAAGAGGGGAGTTCAGGTCCACATATCTGGCAGGCTTTGTATTCCAGTCGGGTGCAAGGTCTTCGGCAAGATTTTGATTGGCGTCTACTTGCATGTCAGCCGCTGAGTAGAGCTTGTATTTAGCTACTGCCAGGGAGTCATAAGTTGATCCTCTGTTTGAGAAAGTGGTGATACAACCCGGCTGCGAGGACCACGTAAAGTGAGTGCCTGCTCGTTTTTCGTCCGCAGTAGCCTCACGGATTTGAGCAATGACCATGTTGGTCACAATATCGGTGAGCTGTCGGGTGCGAAGGCTGGATGCATAATACTTTGAGGATTCCAGTTCTGAGGTGGCTGCTGAAAAGAAACCAAGCATCAGGACGGACATCAGCAACAGCACCGAGAGAACCGTGATAATGGCAATGCCGCTTTGCTTTTCCTTGTTTTTTTTGCGGCGCAAAGCAGAGGCTTTCTTTCCAGCTGGTGCTCCGGGCTTACATTTTGATGAGTTGACTTTCATTGGGGTGGTCGAGTTGGCGTGGAATCGGTTCAGAAAAAATGAAAAGTTGTTTTTCAGCGTGGCGTAGACTGGCGATCTGTGGGGTGGACTAATTCTCGCTCGTCTGGGCAAGCTATAATCCAATCATGACTTGAAATAAAGGGCTAAGCAAAATATATCCAATATATTCATGTTTTACAATTGATATACAAAACAGTCAAAGGTATTCTTTTGTATGCGATTTGAGAATCAAGCCTATTTGCTCATGCTTCTCTGGTGCAATTTCCCGTTCTTAAAGGGTTGACTTCAGTTTTTGCAGGCGCTCCTCAATCGCCTTTTCGATTAATTTCTGCTCTTCGGCTTGCAGCTTTTCGAGCGGATAGGTAAATCGACTGCCATCATTTCGCCTAAATCTGCCGGAGTCCTTATGAATGGACAACAGGGCAGCGGTGAGCGTTTTACCTTGGGTGTTTGTCCATTGACGCTCTTCAAAGAGGGCTCGAGGCGGCTGCGGTTTGAGGGTGAGATGAGGAATCAGTTCAGAATTTATTTCGATACGTTTGCCACTATCCCATGCAAAATATTCAACCAACGTATTCCCGGCGTGTCGCGGACTACCTTCAAGAAATACGACACCATCCATAAAGACGGCTGCATTTTTGACTCTTTGCTGCGGCAGTGGATTGCCCTTGCGATCATGTTTTAGAGGGAGTGCTGTTGAGGATGAAAAGATCAAAATGCCTTCGCCCGGACTATCATTGGCGACCGTTCCTGCTATCCAGCGTTTGATTCCCGTGCCTTCTTGAGCAGCTTGCAGCAGTGTAGCTTGAAGTTTCTTGGCGTTCTCACTGTTAATACCATCAATAGTAAAGGCTTTGGACTGTTTTTCTTTTACGAATTTTTCCACCATGTCACGGAGCTTGAACGATAAAAATCGTGCAGGTACATTGACTTCTTTGCCCGTGTCGGTGAGCAACGTGACCTCTGCCCCTTGCACATCGGCAATCTCGACCACCTGGTAGGTTATGCCTTTATAACTGAATCGTTCAGGCTTGGCTGAGTGACTGGTGTCAAATGTTGCGAGCAGGGCAACGACTATGGTCATAAGATACTTAGGCATGGCTACAGAAAGACATTTTTACAAGCATACGGGCCATCCGATCCTTACGGCAAGGATGTTTCCCCCCTGCAAATGGCATCCGTAAGTGTCTCTTTCCAGTATTTACCATTATAAGGACGTAAAGTGCCCCTGAAATCTTGATTCCCGCCTTTGATAGTGTCATTATTTAGTAGGAGGCAGATAGCCGCCTAAAACCTCAAACAACCCCCACATCCTCCTATTTCATGAAATTCTTCTCTAAAACCCTCTATGCATTGGCTTTTCTCGTTTTCGGCAGCACGATTACTTATGCCCAGAACCAGATTTCTTTTATTCCGAGGGGCAGTTCATGGAAATATCTAGATAATGGCTCCAATCAGGGAACTGCATGGAGACAGACTAACTTCAATGATTCGAGTTGGGCCAGCGGCTTTGCCGAATTGGGGTTTGGTGATAATAACGAGGTGACTGTGATCAATAAAGGGCCGGCTGGAGCACAATACCGTACTTATTATTTCCGGAAGAGTTTCAATGTGACTCAAGCTCAGCTGAACTCACTTCAGGGGGATGATCCTTTTTACCAGATTCTGGTAAGTTTAAAACGTGATGACGGCGCTGTGATTTACTTAAACGGTCAGGAGATCCTTCGCGATGGGATGCCACCGGGAACCATTACTTACTTAAGCCTTGCTACCTCTGCTGCCGGCGGGGCTACAGAATCCACCTTCTTTGATTTTGGAATTGATGGGACAGGTAAGTTGCGTGCTGGTAACAATGTTCTAGCCGTGGAGGTACATCAGTCATCACCTTCGAGTTCAGACGTGAGTTTTGACCTGGGGCTTACTGCTTTTAATGTGCCGCCTACATACGGTTTTTACCATCCTCCTCAGGAGATTACTTTTGAGGATGCGGGAACTGCCGACACAAGCTTTGCGCCAAGTTTCGTCTTTAATAATGACCTTGGCTGGGCCAGCCGGGATCGCAATGGTGCCAGCGGTTTCCTTTCGGGTGTTGCCGATTATGAATGGTTTACTTTCCTGCCTCTTGCTGAGACTGGACTTGGCTTTGCGGAAGGGAATTGTTTCTCCATTACCAATGACCATGTGGAGATCTTCAATCAGATCAATACGGTCGAACTGCTTGCTGACCCCTTGAAGTATCGCATTGACTTGCGCAACTACGTTGACTGTGTGGTATCCTTTGATGTGCGAACCTATGACGGAGGTTGGCCTGAGGCGGGAATACCGGCCGGAAATGGTTTTGAAACCAATCAGGATTACATCAAGTTTTTCAGTCATACCAGTACCGATGGCAACGCTTACACCACAAAGCAGGAATTATACCTTACCGGAGGCGCTGGTGGGGGAGTCGAATTCATTGCCGAGGAGCTGGCGCCTGAGAATGCCGTTAAAAAGGCGTTCGTTCCAACAGCAGATATTGGCACTTCCTGGACAGAACTTAATTTTGATGATTCCCAATGGCTGAACGTTTCCAAGATTGATGATTTTGGCAACGAGGTCGGTGGCGGAGTCGGCTATGCGCGCAACAAGCCGCCAGGCACAGATACATTTGATCCCTACATCTGCCTTGACCTTGAAAATGAGATGCGCACCAGTTCCTCAGTTTATCTGAGGATTCCTTTTACGATTGAGGATAAGAGCCGCTACCGTGGTCTGACCCTCGGCGCGCGCGTGGATGATGGGTTTGTCGCCTATCTGAACGGTCAGCAAGTCACAGCATTTCAGGCACCCAATCCTGTCCTGTGGAATTCAGGAGCGGCTCGCAGCCATCTAGATTCTCTAGCGATTACCATGAAGGATTTTTCTCTCAATAACCATATGAATAAATTGGTGAATGGGGAAAATATCCTCGCTATTCAGGCTCTCAACCTTGGCAGGGGTTCGGATTTTCTTTTTTCCTGTCAGTTGGAGGGAACGACTGCGGAGGTGGCTCCACGTAATGATCCTCCGCAGAACCTGAATGACCTCAATCGAGGGATCACCGGCTCATATTATCGCTATTATTTTGATATTCCCTCCACGGCCAATAGCTACACCTTTACCTTCGAGGCTCGTTGTAACGAAGACACTGAGGCCATTTTCTTTGATAATTTCAAGATTGAGGGAACACCCATTGCCGTCGATTCGTATGAATCGTGGATTAAGCTGACAACTGATTATGATATCAACGATGATGGGTTTTATTTGGAGGATCCCGACGCTGATGGCTTGTCCAACTATCTTGAGTTTGCTTTTGGCGGAGATGCCCAGGTGGCCGGTCATACATCAGCAAGTGGTCAGCCCCTGATGCCGGAAGGGAGAATTGTGGAAGAAGGCGGGCAATTATGGTTTGAGATGAGTTGGCGGCAGCTTAATGCTCCGACTGATGGCAATCTTGATAGTCCGTTTGGAGGGTTTAACCTTTATGACATCAAGTATATTCCGCAGTTTTCCTCTGACGGTGTGGTCTGGGAGGATGCCGCTCCGGGAGCAGATACCTATGAGCAGATTGGTGATGCGGAGGTCAATGAGGATGGGACTGTAACCATTACAGCGCGTTATCTTAATCCAGTGGACGGTCTGCGAGAGGGGTTTGGCCGCGTAAAGATTGAAAGCTACAAGGTAATCCTTCAATAGGAGAGCTTTCTTGTTTTCTGAAAGTGGTCGTCATTGATCAAGTGGGGTGAATTTGCGATTGATCGAGGATTGTCGCCTTTTACCCTGTAAAATCATGGAGTTCGACAAAGCGCTGAAATTTCCTTGCGTATATGCATTGTAAATCCTAAACTTTTTAGAGAAGAAGGGTAATTGCATTGGATGTGCTGCCCAATCACCCTAAAATCAATCAATTAGCATTATTTCTAGTTATGCGGTCCCGACCTTTGAGCCAAGATAATGGGTTTGCTCCCGAGCCATTGAAAGCGAAAGGCGGGTTTACACTTATTGAGACAGTTCTAGCCATTGGCATAGTGGCAACTGTATTGATTGCTTTAATTGGTCTGCTACCAACGGGTTCGGATATCCTGAGTGAGGCCGGGCGAAGCACGGTGGGAGCCCGAATTGCTCAACAGCTCATTGGCGAGGTTCAGTTGGCTGAATATGATGACATTGATAGCTTCAATGGCCAACAGCGCTATTATGATGATATGGGCACCGAGCTAAAGAGCCAGAATGCTCAGGTTGTCTACACTGCGCGTGTCGAGGTTGAAAGCGGTAACCCACCGATTCCAGGAGCTAAGGATAGCGAATACCTAAGAAGGGTTATCATCAAGGTTTCCAACAGCCCTGGTAAACCAGACTTCAGTGATCCTACGGCAAGCGATGAGGGACAGGGAAAACCATCCAAGAGTAACTATAACAGATATTCGACACTTGTCGTTTTCACAGGCAAGGACAAGTCGTAAATTTTCAAAGAGTTCCTGAGTTTTTTAAAGGCATGCAGCATCAATCGATGAAATATCAGAAGCGCGTAAAGCGCCGCACAAGGCCGGCATTCACTCTGCTCGAGTTAATGGTCTCCATGACGGTTTTGGCATTAATAATGCTGCTGGTTTTCCAGATGCTGGATACCACACAAAAAACTTTCCAGGGATCAAGAGCGAGAGCTTCGACTTTCAAGGAAGCTCGGGTGGCTTTTGAGGGGATCACTCGCCGGATTGGGCAGGCGATGCTCAACACATATTTCGATTATAAGTATCCCAACAATAACCCGTTGAGTACGCCGACCGGTTACGAAAGAAAATCCGACCTGCATTTTATTAGTGGTCAGGCGAAAACCTTATTGACGGGCGGTAAATATTCCACGCACTGTGTGTTTTTTCAGGCTCCCTTGGGATTTTCCCTGCGGCCTGAAAACCAGTCCTTAGGTAGTTTGCTTAACAGTTGGGGCTATTTTATTGAGCGCGGTGATGACAGGGATCAGATCCCTCAGTTTCTTAGCTCATACAACTACAGTGATGCTTCAAGGGAGCGATACCGTCTCATGGAGTTTCGCCCGCCTACTGAGAACATGCAGGTTTATGGTGGCAACTTGAGGAATCGTTATAGTACTGATTGGTTCAAGACTCAAATTAACTTGCAGTCTGCGGGAGGAGTTCCGTTTTCCCGACCACTTGCTGAGAATATCATTGCTCTGGTGATTGAGCCAAAGCGTTCAGACAAGGCTGGTGTTGCTGCATTGGCCCCCAAGTATGAGTATGACAGTCGTCGTTTCCAGCAGACGAATAATCCAAGGGATGAGACGAAGCACCAGTTACCTCCCCTTGTTGAGGTAACCATGGTTGCGGTTGATGAGCAGTCGGTCCTTCGCAACGAGCAGATTAATGGGGGAACTCTTGAGGAGTTGGTGCGTGTCGGGCTTTTTACCAACCAGTCGCAATACGAGAGTGATCTTGCCATCCTAGAAAGGGATCTTGTCGACAAGAGAATTACCTACAGAGTTTTTAACGAGACGGTTGCAATCAGGGCATCCAAATTCAGTGATCCACAATTCCTGAGGTAAAACGTTTTTAAATAAGCAATCTTTCTCATGAAATCATTTCACAGCAAGGGCAAGGGTTTTACACTCATTGAGATACTCGTGGTCTTGGCAATTATTGCCGTCATTGTCACATTTACCGTGCCGAATCTTGAGCCGGTCCTGAAGGGATCCAAGCTGAAGCAGGCAGCGGATGACCTTGAGAGGGCGCTCGCGAATGCGCAGCAAGTTGCCATCACCCAGAATCATCCCGTTGAATTTCGGTTTTTTCGCTATGATGATCCCGACACTCCGGGAAGTGAGGAATTTTTTCGCAGTTACCAGGCCGTTCAGGTCATCACCAGTCCCGAGGATCATAGAGAGGTAATTGAGGAGAGGGTGGTGACACAGGTGGAAAGTTTTCAATCCCCCTTTGTTCTTGCTGAAGGTAACTTCAGCACATTGATTAATTCTGATGCCCTAGAGCAGGGAAGTGCTGAAATTCCGAGATCAGACAATGCGGAATACGTAGCCTTCGAGTTTCGCCCAAATGGTGCCACTAATCTGGCTACCGTAGACATGCCTCATTGGACATTAACGTTGATTCGCGATACGGACAAAACACCGGTCGTTGGTGAGTTTATCACGCTCACTGTTGATGCCTACAACGGGCAAATTCGCCAGTTTCAGCCATAAACAGGGGAATACTTTCTTTCCCTCACTCGTGCTTCGTCACACATGTGAATGTCGCGTGCTGATCGGTCTGCTTGAGAAACTCAGGCGCTCCTAAAACCCCCTGCTTGCTTCTTTCCGGCGAGGTGATCGCTCAAAAGGACTCGATTCCGGCGTGACAATAGAGCGGGAATTCTGCTTTCAGGGTTAATTTTTGAGCAGA
>CALCSP010000190.1 GCA_937893785.1 uncultured Verrucomicrobiales bacterium | reverse complement strand
TCTGGTGCCAGACCTGATTCGTCGACAGCGTGAGAGGTGATGCGATGCCCTGACCGGCGGGAGCAGTAGCGATATCGGCACGGGTCAGGTGCAAATCCCAGGTGTAAACATCCCGGTAAGGGACCTTGGCAGTGAAGATCGAGACGGCGGCACGGTCACCCTTGCGCAAGCGCAGGTTTGGAAGATTATAGATAAACAGATCCTGAGCACCGCCGGCAGCCAACTCCCCCGGCAACTCAACATCACCGGCAGCGGCCCGCCCGGAAGCCGCGGCAGCATCACGCCGAAATTCCCCTGAGCGGGAGGAATAGGAAGCGTTTGAGAAATCAGCGCGCATCTGACTCATCAGCGCCGGCTCAGCTCGGGCAAGCGAGTTTCGCAGGACACTTTCCAACACCAGCGGGCTGGGTGTTTTCTGAAAGCGAAAATTCGGTACTCCGACCACGATATCCACAGGCACGTCGATGAGCTCCTCAGCCTCGTTCAAGATCTCGGCCTGTAGCGAAAGCTTCGCGAGTTTCTCCTTTGCATCCTGCCCGGGAAGGTCCACCCGGTAGGTCGGAATCCAGCGCACGCCGGGACGGAAATACATCATCGTGATTTCCTCTCTGGTATTGGGTTTATCAAAACGAAACGAAAGTCGTTTGCTGCGGGTCTTCGTGCGCACCTTTTTCTTTGTCGAAGTGGCCATGTCGACAATGATCAGCGATTCCACCGCGGCAGCCGCGAGCAACTGGTCGCCCGCGTCGGTGCGCAGGATAAAATGCGAGCCGCTGCGAACGGATTCAGTCCTGGTGATGGTCGTGGCAGCAGGAGCGGAATTTGATCTTGGCAACGCAGGCAACGTTAACGGTATTGCCGGAGATGGGCGACTTTCCTCGGAGACGAGCACCTTGTGAATCACGCCACTGGCACGCTTGCCGTCAGTATGAATCACCTCCGCTTTACGACCCTCGTTGGCGAGCAGAATCTGCAAGTTGTCGCTAGCGTTCACAACGACCTCCTCCTCGGTGGTATCCTCGCGCCAACCGGCACGCATGCCGATGAGTCCACCATCCAGCGAGGTTGCCCAAAACGATCCGAGAACAGCCGCATCAGGCACTTCACGGGTGTGTATCTCCCCGTTATTATCGGTGGTACCAGACCCCTTCTTGATGATCAGTGAATAACCATCCTTAAATACAATAACCTTCTGGGGAAGAAAACGGATTTCATCTGCTGGCAATGTGCCGGTGGCCATGATCGCCAGTAAAATATTCGCCGGTATTACTCTGCTGATAAGCAAAACGAAATTTGGTTTTTTTTTCACAGATGAATTGAAAGGAATTATAGCGGGCATTTTTTCATTCAATTTCATGATATTTAATCTGTTCTTAAGCTTTCTTCCGGATATGTGCTAACCCCGTATTTTGCATCAATGATGATCACCTTATTTCTGAAGGTAGCATGAATACGCCGACTAAAAGTTGGTTAGATCACTTTAAGGTTGGGGGTAATAGTTCAACAAATGAGCCCTGCCTTTGGCACACCGGATGCCTAGGAAGTCAAGATAGGAATCAGAGCCTTATGACAAATGGCGTTTTTTATCGCGCTTATCCGGCACCGGTTCCTCCTCCATCAACGCTAACTCATTGATTATTCTCATTCTTATTATAGTATATTAGTATCACAATACACCAAAGCCCAACCGCAACCATCGCTTCCCCAGCTTTTAGCAAACCTCGGTTTTAAGCATAGATGGCCTAAGGTAAGCTGCCAATCCCCCAACCTTGAATTCTCACGCGCTTCCCCGACGCGAAGCAATGATTATTCGGGTTTATTTGACCCTCCCTGTAATCGTCATTCCCTCCCCCAAACCTTTCCAAAAAATGCCTAAAAAATTTGTGCCTAATCACTTGTTCCTACATGCCCTTTTCGCAGTCGTTGCAACCTTCGCGGGCGTGATCCTTTTTCCCGCGACTACGCAAGCCGAACAGGTAGTAATCCGTGAGATCATGTATCACCCACCGGCAGGAGGTTATGAATTTGTCGAGATTGAGAACCTTACCACAACACCTTTTGATATTGCCAGTTGGCGACTAAGCGGTGGAGTGGACTACCAGTTTCCCGCATTCAGCAGTGGTGCTGCCTTGCAAAGCTTTCTCAAAGCATATGAGCGTATCGTGATCTGTGAAACCGACCCTACCACCTTCCGCAATGCTTACGGTCTCCCCCCGGCTATTCGTGTCTTCGGCCCATGGAGTGGCAACCTCAATAACAGTGGTGAACGCATCACTCTTAAGGACAAGAATGGCGTTACTCGATGCACAGTCCGCTACGACAACAAAGATCTATGGCCAGTGGCAGCAGACGGCACCGGCCACAGCCTCGTGCTGCAGGATGACAGTCGGAAAATCGACGATTACCGCCTTTGGAAGGCCAGCCCCACTGCAACCTCAACACCAGGATCTTCTGAACCAGCTGCAGCCGAGGAACCCTACTCAAACCCCGAAGTCGACCTGACAGTAGGCATCCCCTACATCGGTTATGCTGATGCATGGGATTTTAACGACCAGAATATCGATCTTGGCACCACCTGGAAAAACGTAAACTACGACTTCAGCCATTCCGGCTGGACTCGGGCAAATGCAGGCGGAAACAACGGCGGCCTTTATGGCTTTGAAAATTCAGCACTCCCTGCCCCCGGCCTCAATACCGCTCTGCTCAATAGCTCAGATAATGCAAACCACATCAGCTACTATTTCCGTAAGGAATTTACCTACAATGGCCCAACAGCAGGCGTCACTCTCACAGTCGACTTGATTAATGATGACGGCGCTGGATTCTGGCTTAACGGCCAATGGATTGGCGGTATCGGCACTACCAGTGGTGCTGGCCATACCAGCACGGCCAGCCGCACAGTAGGCAACGCAACAGAGGAACTGGGCGTTATTTCAACCACAAACGTGACACTGGTAAACGGCACTAATGTGATAGCCGCCGCGGGCAGACAAACAAACAGCTCAAGCTCGGATTTCATTTTCGGAGCCCGGGTAAGCATATCCGCCCCGACACAGCCATCTGTCATTATCAATGAAGTCTTACCCACTTCAGCTGGAAACGGTTTTGTGGAATTCTATAACCCAACAAATGCTACAATTAATATCGGCCAATGGTATCTGAGTGATAACCCATCTGATCTAACCAAATTCCAAATTCCCGGTACCCTGAATATCCCAGCCGGTGGCCTCGCCTCTGTTGGCTTCACGGAGTCTTCTCTCGCCATCGCTTCACCCACTGTGGTCTACCTGACCAAGTCTGATGGCACTACCGTAGCCAATGCCATAAGTACCAATATGCCATTAAACGGACGCTCACTGGGAAGAAAGCCAGCGGGGAGTGGCTCCTGGTTCCTATTCACCTCACCCACCCGCAACGCTCCTAACTCAAGTGCAAGCGGACTAGGTGCATTTCTTGCAATCAATGAAGTTCACTTTAATGCAAACGGAAAGGCTGACTGGGTTGAGCTCTTCAACCGTGGCAACACATCAGTAACCACAACCGGCCTCTGGTTGGCCAGCGAAAGGGATTTTTCGGACAAGGTGCCTCTTGGAAATGCAATTGCTGCAGGTGCATTTGCAAGCTGGGATACAGAGTTTGAAGCCTCAGGCGGGGAAATGACACTCTTCCTTATCGATTCAAGCAATAATGTTCTGGATGCCATCAACATCAATCCACAGGATGGGCGCAGCCACAATGCCGCCTACCCGGACGGCTCAGGCAAGTTCTTTACCTCAGGGCAGGGCAGTCGCAATGCAGCCAACAACCCGGATCGCAATACAGATATTGTGATTAACGAATTAATGGTTGAACCTCCAAGCAGGCACCGGGATGGCGAGTTTATCGAGCTCTTCAACAAAGGAAATACAACCATTGATCTTTCCGGATGGAAGCTAAGCCAAGGCGTGGATTATACATTCCCGGGAGGAACCACGGTTGCTCCGGGTGACTACCTCGTCATCGCTGCCAACCCCGTGCTTACATCCTCAGCATTCCCTGCTGCAGAAGTTCTAGGCCCCTATTCGGGAAATCTGGCAAACAGTGGTGAGTTACTAAGACTTATTGATAGCTGGGGTAATACAGCCGACGAGGTGCATTACCACACCGGCGGCGACTGGCCGGCACTTGCTGCTGGTGGGGGCAGCAGCTTGGAATTACGCCACCCGGAGATGGACAACTCCAAGCCCACCGCTTGGGCGGACTCACAGGAGGATAACAAGTCAAACTGGCAAACTTTCACGATTAGTGAACAATACCAGCGCCTGACAACACGCGGATCGGAAAGCGATCACGAAGAATTGCATA
>CALCSP010000189.1 GCA_937893785.1 uncultured Verrucomicrobiales bacterium | reverse complement strand
TCCTGTAGCGATGTCAAGACAGGTAAGGATTCCCTCATCTGTGGTCATGTATAGCTCTTTACCCGCAATGACTGGCGAGGAGCGTTTTGGAACACGTTTGAAGATATCCCAGACGATATGACTCTTGGTGATGTCCCCCTGCGCATCGGGATCTAGTTTTACAGAGACAAGGTGCGGTTTGCCATAACCGGTATTAATGAGTGCATGACCATCCGAAATGACGGTGCGTGAGGCATTTGAGTAGCCTTTGTAAGTGATATGCCAGAGCTCCTGACCATTTTCCGGAGTATAAGCAAAGCACGCCTTGGCTCCTGGGCTAATCATGATTGTCTGCTCGCCAACCTTAGTGAAAGTTGGTGTTGTGTATGCTTTACGCAGATCACCTCCGGCACGGATTTTGCCATCAGGCTCAATATCGTCCCATTTGGTGGAGCGATCGGTCTTCCAGACCGTCTTGCCGGTAGAGCTTTCGAGAGCGATTAGATATTGAAAATCCACCCCGTCCATTGTCAGGATAAGTAGGTTCTTGTAGATGACAGGCGATGACCCCGGTCCTCGGAAATGACGACAAGGTAGGTCGGTGCGCTTCCACAGAACTTTGCCATTTGTTGTATCAATGGCTGCTGTTCCGTAACTGCCGAAATGAATATAAACGCGCCCTGCTTCAAGAACGGGAGAAGGAGAACCGTAGCCGTTGACGGAATTACCCAAAGGCTCGACGATGGAGTTACTGAAGAGGGGTATCCGATGAAGAATTTTTCCTGACTTGGCGTTCAGGCAGACAGCACTCATTTCTTTTCCGTCTTCGGTGGCATTGGTAATCCATATTTTGCCTTCGCCAACAACTGGTGAGGACCAAGCGCGGCCCTTTACAGGTGTTTTCCAGACAATGTTTTCGGTTTCCGACCATTTGAGTGGCAGATCCCGCTTTCCTGAGACAATACCATTGCCGTTTTTGCCACGGAATTCCGGCCATGTATCATTTTCTGCTTCCTGAGAGGTTCCTTGGCCGTTTAAAGCAATGAGGATCAGGGTCGGGAGGTATTTTTTAAAGGCAGACATAGTATAAATTGTCCTTAAGAGTCCAGTGATCAACTCTTTGGGGCAAGCTTTTCCGGATATGAATATTTAGTGGTGATCGAAGTTCTAATCCCTTTGAAAGCTTTGGCTAGGTAGGTTTTAGAGCGGTTTTTTTATAAAAAACTCCCCAGAAGCCAAATCGGCGCCTGAATATGAGTAGTCCATCTTGCTTAACGACTAATTTTTTACTATTCTGGCGCACATTGGGGGATTTATCACTAATTTGAAAACGAAATACAACTTACTTTCCTAGACGGTGGCGGCGGTTAAGGAAAATAGCAGGAATCAGAGTGCGCTGGTCATTGACGGTGATGCCGAGAATCGTCGTGTGATCTGTGAAGTTCTTTCACTGAAGGGCTACGATGTTAGTGCCTGTGATTCGATTTCTGAAGCCAAGAAATCTTTCGGCTCGCAGTCGCTGATTTTGGCGGGATCAGCTGAAGAGAATGGAGGAATCCAGCAATTTGTGGATTATGTGCGTAATGAGGCTGGAGGTGAGCAAACTTATATCATTGCATTAAACCGTGGTAGAGACGGCTCAGGGATCTCCGACAATGGCGTGAATGATTTTGTGGATACACCACTGACGAGTGAATCCCTTGAGCTCAAGGTTGATGCAGCAAAAGCGTGGTTGGCGAATAATCCCCCTGCATTGCCCCAGAAAGGAAAGCGTGTTCCTCCCCGGGCAAAAGGGGCAAATGGCAATTCGAGAATGTCTTCCGGGTTGATTTTTGATTCGGAGACAGTGGACTTGGCCAATGAGTTGATTGGTAAGCCGAGCAAAGCTCGGGCATCACAAACTGCCGATCAGAAAAAGCCGCAAAGAATTGCTGGGAAACAGGCTACCCAGGTTCGTAGGGGCAGGGGTAATGCCAGCCTATCCAAGGAAGCGGAGTTGGCTACACGTCATAATTTGCAACTGATGGTCGAGGCGTGCCCTCTGGCGATGGCAATGTTTGATTCCGACATGCAATACCTGATTGCCAACATGCCTTGGCGTAAGGCGTTTGGGATCGGGGAGTCAGGATTTGTTGGGAAAAGTCACTTTGATTTATTTTCTGAGGTTTCTGAGCGTTGGAGTCAGCTTTGCGAGAAATGCTTGGGGGAAATGGATGAGCAACTCGGAGAGGAACTGGTGGAGTGGGCTGATGGGGCAATGGACTGGGTGAGGTGGACAATGACACCATGGTTATTTGAAGGAGGGGAAGCAGGGGGAATCGTGGTTTGCGCGCAATCCATCACGAGTGAAAAGCGCTTGCGGCGGGAGCAGCAATTTCATGGGGATATTGCAGAGGCTGTGATGGCGAGCTCCACGACGCCAGTCCTTGTATTGGATGTTAATGGTCAGATTGTTCGCAGTAACAGGGTGGCTAAGCGACTAGGGAATGAGGATCCGGTTTTGGATGAGGGAAAATACTACTGGGATGCCTTCCTTGATCCTTCCGGGCATCGTGAGGCCAAAGAGCAGTTCATGGTATTATCACGCAGTCTGCTTGAAGACGGGGTTTTTCGTTTTCCGGAAATCTCTCTGGATGAGGTTGTGGGCCGTGGCGGAAAGGTTCGCAAGATCTTGTGGTGCAATTCCCCGCAAAGGGGTGAGAATGGTGAAATTACAGGCCTTGTCAGAGTGGGATTTGATGTGGATCTTTTTTCAGATCCTGATCGTGATGAGCAGTTGAAAGTCGATGTGCTGGGGAAGCTTTCTGTTCCTGCTTGGCGGTGCAATGCGCAGGGTAATATTGACCTTGTGAATACAGCGTGGCTTGAGTGGCGTGGGAAAAGCCTCGAAGAAGAACTTGATGGTGGTTGGCTTGAGGGCATTTCACAGGACCAAAGGAACAAGATTTCCGGGAATTTACGCACGGCGGCGACTCGTGGGCAGGCGTTCAGCATGGATGTTAACTTATCTGATGCCAATGGGGATAAAGTTTGTATGCGGTTTACCGCCAATCCCGACAAGGAGAATCTGGATGGAGGGGTTTACGGTGTTGCCGTTAGTGTAGATGCTGAGTATGACCGGGACACTGCCCAAGGAGAACTCAAGCGCCTACAGGAGAGTATGGATGAGATGGGTGGGAAGGCTGCCCGATTTGAGGCAGACCTTGCTGTCGCTAATGTGGAATTAAAGCGCCTTAAGGCTGATGGTCATCAAAGCGGTGAACAGCTTAAGAGGTTCCGGTTGATCCCTGATTCCGCTCCTTTTGGAATTGTATTACTCGCTCGGGATGGTGAGACCACTTATTGCAATCCGGCTCATCGGGAAGTGGTGGGTTCGGATATTGAAAGTCATGATTCCATTGAAGAATGGCTAGCTGCGCATTGCAGCGAAGAGGGCGAAAAAGCTGCCAAGCATCTGGTGGAAGAATGGCGATCCCGTGTGTGGCGGCAAGGTGGGACAGGAATTTTTTCCATCAAAACCGAAACGGGTGTTATACGGGAACTCGAGTTTCGGCCAAAGCTCATGGAGGATGGTGGGCTGCTTCTGAGTATTTTTGACGTTACCGATGCACGTAGGGGAGAGGAAGCGTTACGAGCTAGTGAGGCAAAATTCCGGGCTTTGTTTCACGATTCTAGTGTCGGAATGGCGTTGGCTGATAAATCAGGCGAAATTTTGGATGTGAACTCCTCCCTGCAGTCCATGCTTGGCTACTCGAAGTCACAAATCCGCGGTAATACCATAGATGAATTCATTTATGGATTTGACGATGAAAACCTTGGTCGATTCATGGAGCAGTTGACGGGTGGTGACCATGTTGTTGCGGACAGGGCCATTGAACTTGCTACCAGTGATGGAGAGCGAGTCGAGGTTCATATCCAAGCTTCACGGGTAACGGATAAGTCAGGAGCATCGTTATTTACTACTTATTTTATTCACGATGTGTCCGGGCAATTGCTCACACAACGCAACCTTGAGGATTCACGTGCGGAGAATCGCGCGTTTTTGGATGCAAGCCCGGATATGATCCTCGTGCTTGAGCAATCAGGCCGTATTATTGATGCCTTTTTGCCGGAGGGATTTTCCCTGCAACTTGATAGTAAGTCATGCTTAGGGCATGGCATTGAGGAGGTAGTGCCCGCCATGGAAATGACATCTTCCAAGCTCATTGATGAACTGGAGAAAAAAGATGTGTTTACCAGTCACTTCAGATCTGAAGCTAAACAAGGTGCTTGTCATTATGAGCTCAGGGCAACCCGTAGTGGACAGGATAATACAGTGATGTTGGTGCGAGATGTGACACAGATTCACAGAGCGCAGACAAAGCTAAAGTGGCAAGCTGTCACCTTCGCCCATATTCACGATGCCATTGTTGTCGCCGACCTGAAAGGCAGGGTTATCGACTGGAATCCAGCCGCAGAGCACCTTTTTGGTTACAGTAAAGATCAAGCACTAGGGATTGGCATTCACCAGATATTTGGGGCTACGGATCCGGTCAAATTCCGTGATGTCTTTACCAGTGCAATCAAAAATGAGCGGCGATGGGAGGATCGAGTTGAATTTACAAAGGGTGATGGGGGCAAGGGCGTATGTGACACAGTGTTTATTCCACTGCAGGATGAGGACGGTACATCGCTTGCCCTTGTTGGTGTGAATCGCGAGACCGTGATGCCTGAAGAGGGGCAACTGAATGAAGAAGGTGATCGCGCTCTCGACACAAGAAATGAAATGCAGAGTCGACTGAACGCTACGCTTAAGACCATTTCAACATTACTGAGTTTGCAGGAAAATTATTCAGGAGGTTCGGTGATACGAACAAGTAGTTCCAGAGTGAAGGCCTTGAGCATGATGAATTCGCTTGTCGGTTCTGATGGGGATTATGCGCGCCTTGATTTCGGCAAGTTTTCCAATGCTCTTGTCAATGAGTTGCTTGAGAGTATCGCTCCTGAAGAAACTGAAATAGAAGTGCATTTGCATGCCAAGGGGATTTTTCTTCCTATTGCATTGGCTATGCCTGTTTCCCTAATTTCCAACGAGTTGCTTACCAATGCTTTTCTTCATGGTTGCTCGGGGCAGGATGAGGTAACTGTGGGATTCAGTGTGCAAATTGATGAGGTGGCAGGCAGAGGGGAGTTGATTGTAAAGAATAACGGTGTTGAATTGCCCGCTGACTTTACCATCGAGTCTTCAGCGGGGCTTGGCTTAAGAATCGTCAGAGAACTGGCAGAGCGCATTGGTGGCAATCTTGAGGTCGGAACTGGGAAGGACGCTCAGTTCCGAGTTGGTTTTAAATTCCCTAAGGTCAAATAACTGGTATTGTTGCAGACTGATGAATCCCGTTCGTATTCTTGTCGTTGAGGATGAAGGAGCCGTGGGAAGGGATATCCAAAAAACTCTGGTCCGTTTTGGTTACAGTGTAGGTGAAATTGCCCGAACGGGTTCAGAGGCACTTGAAATGGTCCGGCGGATTGATCCTGATCTGGTGATTATGGATATCCGGCTCGCGGGCGCTATGGATGGTATTGAGACGGCCGAGAGTATTCGTTCCTCCTATGGCAAACCTATCATTTACCTGACTGCCCTTGCTGATGAGGATACAATCGCGAGGGCCAGTCGGACGGAGCCCGAAGGTTACCTGCTTAAGCCATTTAATGAGCGTGAGCTCCAGTCAGCCGTTGAGATTGCCATTTCCAGGTCCAGATCCAGGGAGGCACTTGAGGATCGCGAAGAGCACTTCATGAGCACTTTGCGCAGCATGGCCGATGGAGTCATTGCAACTGACATTGTGGGCAATGTCACGTTTATGAATCCCGTAGCGGAATCGATTACCGGGTGGATGTTTTCTGATGCGAGGAACAGGGTTCTCCAGGAAATATTTCCAATTACTGATGAGTTAGGCAGGAAGGCTCCGAATTTTATTTCGGGGTCTCATTCGGTTGAACAGCAATCGGGGCGCAGGGTCATGTTGTCGACAAAGGATGGCAGGAAAGTCCAGGTTGAAGATAACTCCGCTCCCCTGAAGGATTCTCATGGCAGCCTGGTGGGTTTGGTGATTGTTTTCAGGCTTTATGATGAAGCGGCAGGTAATGCTGAAAGCAAGGCTGAATCATTAAAGGGAATTGTTGAGGGAATCGCTGATCCTATTGTTGCTTTTGATCGGCACGGGAAAATCACCTTTGCCAATCAGCGTGCTGCCGATAAATTTGGCAGTTCGCAGGAGGGGTTGATCGGAGATGGGTTCTGGGAGCTGATTGCGCAGGATTTGCAGCAGGAAAAGTTCGACCTTTTATCACGATCTCTTGAGAAAAAAGAGCAATGCAGTTTTGAATTTTATCATGGCAGAACCAGAAAATGGTATGAAGCCAGTGCTTACCCTTTTGGCGAAGGTTTACTTCTGCTGATGAGGGATGTGAGTGCCCGGATTGAACAGCAGGAGACGGCAAGCCGGATCGAGAAACTTGAATGTCTTGGTTTACTGGCCCGCGGATTTGCTCATGACTTTAATAATATCCTTACCGTAATGCTTGGTAATTTGTCGCTTGCCGAAATGAAGCTTCCGGAAGGGATTGCCGGTCGTAGGGAATTGGCCCAGGCTAGGGCGGCAACGTTACGTGCACAGAATAGGGTGTATCAGTTATTGACCTTTGCCAAAGGGGGCGCACCTATTCGTCAGCAACTTGACCTGAATCGCCTTGTCAGTGAAGTGCAGGATGACATGGAGCGTAATCCACGGATTAGCTATGAGTTTGAGATTGCAGATGATCTCAGGAAAATTGATGCGGACCCCGGGCAGTTACGCAGGGTGATCGAGAACCTTTTACGTAATTCCGAAGAGGCAATGCCGGAAGGAGGGCGCTTAAAAATTCGGATTGAAAACGCCACGGCAGGCAGCCTTTTGAGGGAAAGTCTTCCATCATCGATGGAGTTGGAGGAAACTGCCGATTATGTCATTCTTGAGATCAAGGACACCGGACACGGCATCGATAATGATATTCTGGACAAGGTTTTTGAACCATATTTTAGTACCAGAGGTGAAGCGAATGCGACAGGGATAGGGCTTACCGTTTGTGATTCCATTGTCCGTGCCCATAACGGTGGTATTGCCTGCCAGTCAATTAAGGGTGAGGGAACAAGGGTGCTTGTGGCGTTCCCTGCGCCAGTAGAGTCACGGATAGAAAATATAAATTCAAGCGTGAAGGATTTCTCTGGGGAATCTAAAGCGCTTGTTCGGCCAAGGATTCTTGTGCTTGAGGATGAGCCATTGATCCGACAGTTGTTGGTTGCCAATTTGGCACAGGAAGGGTTTGATGTTTTTGAGACAGAGGATGGGTTGGATACGGTGAAGATTTATATGGATTCTTATCAAAAGGGAAATCCTTTCGATCTAGTGATTGCCGATCTTTCCATCCCCAACGGGGTAGGCGGAGCCAAGGCTATCGAGGATATTATGCAGATTGACCCTGCCGTGAAGGCGATTGTATCCAGTGGCTATTCGGATGATCCCGTGATGGCAAACCCGGAACATTTTGGTTTTAGCGGGGTGCTTCCCAAGCCCTATCAGCCTAAAGATTTGATTAGTCTTGTGCGGCGTTTGCTGAACGCATAGCCAGTCTATATCAGTCAATGTCATGCCGGCAGGAACAACGGCTGTTATTTTAATGACATGAGTGATGTGAGTTACTGGTTAAGGTATACCAATAGTGAGAATGCATGATGAGATAAAGCGACACCTTAGGGTTGTCATATCCGGCGTGATTGGCTATTTGTAAAACAGTGCACAGGTTTCTTTGTCCCAATTGTCATCAGCATATGCTCATCAATGCCGAGCATTTTGGCCGAATAATTCCATGCCCTGCTTGTAATGATCGCATTCAAATGCCTTCGGCGGCGGAAGTTTCAAACTCTTATGCTGCTGCTAGTAGCAGCACGAGGCAACAGCATAACACCGAATCGGGAAGCATTCAGAGTAACAGTGATTTTGCCAATGTGCATCCCTGGTCGAGCCTCGGCATAGGGGTGGGTTTTGCTGTCTTGTTTTATCTGGCGATGTTACTGATCAAAGGTTCATACCTCTCAGATCTGTTCCTAGCCCGGGGATGGATTCCTTATATCGTGGTGATTTTCTTTGGTTGGTCTGTCGGAATTTTAACCCTGAAATACCTGAGATTACGAACACAACGGGTTGCCTTGCTGGTTGAGGTGCTGCCCGTGCAAATCAGCCATGGAATCAATAGTTCGAATATTAACCAGTTTCTTGATCACATTAGGCGCATTCCAGAGGGATTAAGTCGCACCTATATGGTTACCAGAATGCGGCGTGGTCTTGAACACTTTGCCATACGAAGGAGTAATCCTGATGTGGCTCGCATGATGCAATCTCAGAGTGATATTGATGTTTCTGCAATAGGCGGCAGCTATTCGCTGGTTAAGTCGTTCCTTTGGGCAATTCCCATCCTTGGGTTTATTGGTACAGTTATCGGTATTTCTGCAGCGATTTCAGGTTTTTCAGGGCAGACAGAGGCTGCACAGGACATGACCTTGCTAATGGAATCCATTAATAATGTCACTGGCGGATTGGGTGTGGCATTTGACACAACGCTTGTTGCGCTGGTCATCAGTATTCTCTTGGCCTTTCCGGTTTCAGCGATGCAGAAAGCCGAGGAGGATCTACTGAACTCAATTGACGAATATTGTAATGAAAATCTGCTCAAACGCCTTGATGATGCCGGAGGCATGGCAGAGGTGGCAAGTAACACGGAAGGAATATTAGTGGCGCTCAAGTCTGCCGTTTCTTCAGGTCAGGAGGAGATTTTGGAGGAGTTCAGGCAGGCAGGTGAAAGGATGGCACAGCTTCAGGATGAGCAGCACAAGTTGATTCAGAGAACTTCGGATAATGTTGATGCCAAGATGAATTCCCTTGTCACAAAGACAGGTAACGAGGCAGCCAGAGCTTTTGATGAGACATCTCATGCTGTCAGAGAAAATCTCGGAAAACTGGGCGAGGGAATAGCGGAGCTAAACAAAGTTTTAAAGCAACTTGATGGTAAGCAAGTCGTGATCGAAAAGAAAAAAACCAAGTGGTTTGGCCGTGGGTGAGCTGTAAAGATGGCCCGTATCAAAAAATCACCTGCAGAAAATGCGGTTTCACTGTTCCCATTTCTGAGCATTCTTGCCTGCGT
>CALCSP010000188.1 GCA_937893785.1 uncultured Verrucomicrobiales bacterium | reverse complement strand
GTGCCCAGATAACCAATCAGGTTGGCGACTGATTTCTGATCGGATGGCTCACTGGTGGCAGTGTTTGCAATACGCGTTTTCCCATCTTCTCCAAGATAGATGTGCCGTGTCTTAATTGGATCATGTGAAATTCCGTTTGCCTCCAGATATGTCTGGGCAGCAGCAATGGTTTTCACCATACTAATCAGGCTCTGGTCATCCAATCTCTTACCTTTTTCATAAAGTTGAGGGAGATTGGATCCCTCAATTAGTTCCCTTGTATAGAATATGGCTCCTGCTTCTTCATAACCTTCATAGACAGGTGCAATATTTGGGTGGGAAACTTTGGCGCGAGCGCGAACAAGGCTGCGAAATGCGCGCACAGTATGTTTTTGCGCGGTAAACTCGGGTTTAAGAAGTACGAGGGCTACCGGGCGGTCGATTGAAAGTTGCAGTGCTTCATGCGTTTCGGTTGTTTCGTCGTCAACGATGAAGCGGACCAATTCATAGTCCCCGAGGTGTTTGCCAGGGGCAGTAACCGTTTCGGCGACCGGTAGATCCTCGTCATGGCCTTCATCTGTTTCCGGGATCTCTAGGGGCACCATGTGAGCATTGCGGGCGGATTGACCGGGTTCCGTTTTTTGCGTTGATCCATCTGTCTTGGAGGCACGAAGCCAATCAACAAGCGCCTCTTGTTCTGGTGGATTACCAAAGACTCGATCTCCGTCGAGACGACTTGTCCATCCGGAAAGGTCGTGATTGTTCAGGAAGGCGACTTGCAGACCTGGAAACCTGCGTGCCAAATCATCACGGAGGTCGAAAGCATTTCTTCCATCACTGGTGAATGTTACGCTAACCAGTGTGTCAAGCGCGTCCAGATTCTCTGTCATTTCTAGCGCTGAATCAAAGCAGGACGCAGTGAGTGTCCGGGGAGAGTCGTCCACTTGATGCAGGGCCGAAAGCATGCCGGTAATGACATGTCGTTCTTCAGCAATAAAGAGAATAGTCATCTTGGGAAGAACTACGAATAGATCATATATTTATTGATCAGAATCAGGGAAAAGCGAATCATCAAGTAAGGGAACTGATTCCTTAGGAGGTTTGGCTAACAGTATGCGGGGTTGTGCGTATATGTCCTGCAGTTTATCCCGGTAGTAGAGCCGGGCAATAAAACCGTAATAACCTCTTTTTCCGAAATCGGCAATTTCACTGGGAGTGAGAATGGGCATGTGATATTGCCATTCGACAATTTCGGTTGCCGGATGACTCCAGTTTACTGGTTTCGTTGGCCAGTGCGATGTTGGTGCGTTAGAACGCGTTCTTTCAACCTTGGTGCCGTCTACAAGGTCATAAAACTCGACCAGTATGGCAATATCCTTAGGAGACACCGGATATTCCAAGTAGGAATGAATCGCCATCCTTACCAATATGTGTTCACCATCAGTCTTCTCAGGCTGAGGGGTAGTGGTGATTCTTCCAAATGAAAAGTCAGTTGTCTCGACGCTGTTCTTTTGGGCATTGCTGTTGCCCACGGCTAACTCGGCAATTTGGTAATAATCACCTCCATTTTCTGGTCCCAATGCTACAATTTGCGTCAGTTTCTCCTGTGCTTTTTCCTCAAGAGCCATTGCCTTGTAGGTAATATGTAGCTCCCAAAGAATCCTTGGAGTAGCAGGCATGCGGCTATCAGCCTGTCGCAATTTCTGCAAGGCTCCAGCAGTGTCTCCGTCAACCCTTAAGGCTCTAGCAACTTCGATGAGCTCCAAAACTTCAGGATCAGCCACTGTTGTTGCTTTTAAGAGAGGGTCTGTTGGCAAAGTTTTGTATTCCGAGGGAGGAGTGACATAAACGGATGGTGACTTTTCAAGAGTGGGCGTGATGGCTTCTTTGCCATTATCTGTATAGACTTGTTGCTTGCTCGTGTGGTTGATTTCATGGGAGGATTTAGCAGGCAATGAAGAATTCAGATGGCGCAGGATTGCAAGCGTGGCAGCAAAGCCCAAGCTGATTAGCACGATGATAAGGCTGAAAATAACGACTGTGGAAATGTGACTCGTAGTCGTGGGAATAGGGCGAATAGAGGGCATCTTTTGTTCTAAATGCGCATAGCTGGTCGGTTTTTCGCTGGATTTAGCGACTGATTCCATCCACTTATGATAGACAATGAATATGGTCAACCAAGCGAATTCCGGGTTGTATTTTTGTTACTTAACTAAAATCTAGCAATATGCCAGTTTCCGCGCAAACCCCAGCAGTCCTGCGCACAATTACTCTTGACCTTTCCCCAACGGAGGTAGCTGCTCGTTTACGTTCCCTGCCTGGTTTTTTTTTCCTAGATTCGGCGCAGTTGCCCCATGAAAGCATTGGTCCGGGTGCTATTTCAATTATTGGGGCTCTGCCTGAGGAGATATTGAATGGCAATATTGGGAAAGGTCCATGTGAGCTTGGAAATGCTGTCATGGCGCACAATGCTGGATTGGCAGCGGATTGGGGAGTGCCATTAGGTGGGCTCTTTGGCCTTATTGAATTTGATGGAGACTATCATTTCGGACGATATGATCATTTGTTGATTTTCCGTCATGACTGCGGTCAATGGCTGGAGGTGGGTAATTTACTATGCCGCCTTGAGCAGTGTCCCGTTCCCTTTGAATTCAGTGGAAGGTTGAATTTTTCAGGGCAAATGAGCAGGCCCGATTTTTGCGCAATGGTGGAGCGGGCAAAAGAATACATTGCTGCGGGGGATATTTATCAGGTCAATTTGTCGCATCGCTTTGATTCACCTTGGCCTGCGGAAGCTGATGCTTTCGCGTTCTATTTGAAGTTGCGTGATTGTTCTCCAGCGCCGTATGCGGCATTTTTTGACATTGGAGGCCGGCAGATTATTTCTGCTTCACCTGAATGTTTCCTAAATCTGAGCGGTACAAGGATTATTACTCGTCCTATTAAGGGAACACGTCCGCGCTATCATGATGCAGGCGAGGATGAACGCTCTGCTTATGAGTTGATTACCTCTCCTAAGGAGATTGCCGAGCTAGTCATGATTACCGACCTTGAGCGAAACGATATTGGTAGGGTTTGCGAATTTGGCACAGTCCGAGTAGCGGAATTACTCAAACTGGAACGGTTTGCCCATGTTTTTCATTTAGTCAGCACTGTCGAGGGAAGGTTGCGTTCCGATACTGGGCATATAGATGCCTTTCAGGCATGTTTTCCCGGTGGTTCCATCAGTGGTGCCCCAAAGCGCAGAGCCCTTGAGGTGATTTCAGAACTTGAACCGGTATCCAGGGGACTCTATACAGGAGCAATTGGCTACTTTGGTACAAATAACGAGAGTCAATTCAGTATAGCAATTCGCACTGCTGTTATTGAGGACAACATTCTGTCCCTTCATGTTGGTGCCGGAATTGTGGCGGATTCCAAGGCGGATTGCGAGTATGAGGAGACTCTGCATAAAGCCGCCGGTTTTTTTGCTGCAGCAAGTCAATTCTAGTTCATTTCCAATGTAATTTACGCCCAAAAAAAACCCGCCCCTAAGGGCGGGTTTTTGCAAACAAGATTAAGATATAACTAATTTATCTGCTAAAACAGCAACAGAAAACACGCTTGGTTAAAGCGTCTTTTTCAGCGCTGCTGATGGGGTAAAGCCCATTGAAGTCGATGCGGCTATTTGCATGGACTCACCAGTTTTTGGGTTGCGACCCATGCGGGCGGCACGACTCTTTTTCTTGAAAGTTCCGTATCCGATGATTTGCACGGCTCCATCACTGCGGACTCCGTTTGCGATGGAATCTAATACTGCGTTAAGCGCGGTTTCGGCATCTTTTTTTGAGGCGCCTTCCCCGAGGGCATTTGCAACTGCGTCTATGAGTTCTCCTTTGTTCATAGGGTTTTCATAGGCAAAGAAGCGGTGATTGTAAAGGGATCTGAACCTAAAAAAGTAAGAAAAACCCTTATTTTTAGGGGATTTTGCTGATAAATAGCTATTTTGGCCTACTAAAATGCTCAAAAGCCTTAAATAATGACGATTGCCAATGTCTGATTCTGACCCTCTTAAACAGTCTCCAAATGTGGATCCAAGCGCATTTATTGCAGCCAGTGCAGACCTGATAGGGGCTGTTACCATTGGCGAGGAAGCTAGTATTTGGTATGCATCAGTGCTACGGGCAGATATCAATCACATCACGATCGGAGCCCGATCAAATATTCAGGACGGTTGCGTCATTCATCTGGAAAGCGGTCAGGGTACTGAGGTTGGCCAATACGTGACGGTAGGTCACAAGGCAATTCTACATGCTTGCTGGATTGATAATGAGGTCCTTGTCGGGATGGGAGCTATTGTCATGGATGGTGTTGAAATTGGGGCGCGCTCCATTATTGGGGCTGGAGCCCTAGTTACTATGGGAACAAAGGTTCCTGAGGGATCCCTTGTCCTTGGTTCTCCGGCCCGAGTGATTCGTCAATTGAGCCTCGAAGAGCAGGCTTCTGTAAAGGGGTGGGCAGAAAATTATGTGCAGTTGTCCCGCCGCTATCTGGCTGAAGGGATAAAGTGATCGACTATGATGGGGACCCTAGCCCCCCTTGACCTTCAAGGATTATACCTTCAATATGATGGCATGAGCAACTCAGTGATTGAAGTTGAGGTAAAGGCTGCACTGCCGACAAATGGCGGCTGTGCCGTTTTTTTGGGCAGTGATGAGAAAGCGTTTGTGATCTACGTGGATCAGATGGTGGGCAGCGCAATCATGATGTTTATCAAGAAATTGCCGAAGGAACGCCCACAGACACATGACCTTTTGGGGCATATGCTCACGGCACTCGGAGCCAAGGTTCAGAGAGTGGTCATCAATGATGTGCAGGATGGCATTTATTACGGCAGGCTCATATTGTTGGCTGAGAATGAGTTGACTGATAAAAAAATCATCGAAATTGATGCCCGTCCAAGTGATTGTATTGCCTTGGCCTTGCAATTTGATGCCCCGGTTTATGTAGGTAAGCGCGTATGGGATCAGGCAGAGGATATGACTGATATTCTTGATAAAGTGGAGGGTTTCCAGATTGCGGAGGGAGACGGGATTTCTTGAGAGGGTCAGTTTGCTGTTTGCAGACATAATGGGACCTCATCTTAGATGCACAGCATGGTTATATTGCCTTGCATGCATGCTCGTCTGCTGGTAAAAATTGTGCCGTCGCGTCTCTTTGCATTAATTAAGAGTCGTTGTGGCGATTAGATTGATACTATGAAAGTGCTTTTACTGGGTGCCGGAGGATTTATCGGCGTTAATTTGACTGAACGTCTACTCAAGGACGGAGTTCATGATGTTACTGCCGTTGATATTGAAGAGGAGAAAATTGACCACCTGATCAATGACCCTGAATCCAGGCTGAATTACCTCCACTTGGATATTTCCAAAAATGAGGCCGAACTCGATAGATTGGTTTCCGAAGCCGATGTAGTGATTGATTTGGTCGCTGTTGCCAACCCGTCACTGTATGTTGAGTCACCTTTTGAGGTGTATGACCTGAACTATACTCAGAATATGAAGGTTGTGGAGCAGTGTCGGAAATACAAGAAGCGTTTAATTCAGTTTTCGACCTGCGAGGTATATGGCATCACTGCAGCCAAGGCTGCTGAACAGTTTGGCCTTAGCTCGAAGACGCATCCATGCCCTTTTAATGAGGATGAAACCCCGTTGATTATGGGGCCGGTTAAGAATCACAGGTGGATTTATGCGTGTGCAAAGCAACTTCTTGAACGTGTCCTTGATGCTTTGTGGAAAACAGAGGGTTTTCAGTTCAGTGTTATTCGCCCCTTTAACTTCGTAGGGCCGCGTATTGATTATTTGCCATCCGAGACTGGGGGCGGTAATCCACGCGTCTTCTCACACTTCATGGATGCTCTGTTGTATGGCAACAAGCCAATGCAGCTCGTTGATGGAGGGCATGCTTATCGTGCTTACACTTACATTGATGATGCTGTGGATTGCATGGTTCGAATCATCGAGGACAAGAACAAGAATTGTGAGGGGCAAATATTTAATATAGGGCAACCGGAGAATGAACTGACGATAGCCGAGATGGCGGAAAAAATGTGCGATATTTTTGATGAGCATTTCCGCCAGGAGGGTGATCCTCCAAGGCCTGAAATTGTCAACATCAGTGGTGAGGAGTTCTATGGACCTGGGTATGAGGATTGTGACCGTAGAATTGCGGATATCACAAAAGCCCGCACCCTTTTGGGATGGGAGCCTAAACATGATCTAGACTCAGTAATTACCCACACGATGAAATATTTTGTCGATGAGTTTCGCAAGAAGCAGGCATCTGAGACGGTTGAGGTCTAGGTGAGGCTGCTTTTTTGTTTCAGTTTTGCCGCATTACCTCTAGTGCTTTGGCCATGTCCTGTGCCTTGAACACTGAGGTTCCTGCAACAAAGACGTTGGCCCCGTTGCGGGCAGCAATTTCTGAAGTATGAGCGTCGATGCCTCCGTCCACTTCAATGTGAAATGAGAGATTGCGGATTGATCGCGTCCGACATGCTTCAACCACTTTAGGCATGGTTTCCTCTTCCATGAATTTCTGCCCTCCAAATCCTGGGACAACCGTCATTATCAGAAGCAGGTCAATTTGATCCAGAAAAGGTTCCGCATTTTTTAATGGCGTAGAGGGGTTGATGGCAAGTCCAGCACTGATCCCTGCGTCGCGAATCCTCTTAAGGGTCTCACCGATATCATATTCTGGCTCCAGATGAATGGATATATTATTGACATCGGAATCAATGAAGTCCTGCAGATATTGATCAGGACGTTCAATCATCAGGTGGACATCAAGAAATGCTTCCGGCACAGATCGTCGAACGTGATGAACAAAACTCGGACCGTAGGAGATATTCCTCACGAAATGCCCATCCATTACATCAAGGTGTAGCCAGTCGCCGCCTGCTGTCAGTGCCCGCCTACATTCCTCGCCTAATATTGTCCAGTCTGCGGCCAGCAGAGATGGGGCAATGATCCTTTGGTTGAAATCCGGCATGTGTCGCCACTATGTTCAGTCCTTGCCGAACTCGCAAGTCCCGGCATCGTATATTCTCCTTTTTACATGACTATATCTGCTGAGGAACCCGTTATTGACCTTCATAGTGATGACTATTTCATGAAGCGTGCCCTCGATGAGGCTTTAAGGGCATACCAGCAAGGAGAAGTTCCAGTTGGCGCCGTGATTGTTAGCGATGGTCAGGTTATTGCACGGGGATATAATCAGGTTGAAATGTTAAAGGATGCCACGGCGCATGCAGAGATGCTTTCCCTGACTGCAGCACAGGAGGCCGTAGGCGACTGGAGATTGACAGATTGTGACCTGTATGTGACAAAGGAACCATGCCCCATGTGTGCTGGTGCGATTGTTCATTGCAGGGTGCGTAGGGTCATTTTTGGCTGTCCCTCGCCCAAGGATGGGGCTGGTGGTGGTGGATTCGTCAATTTGCTGCAAAACCCAGCACTGAATCATTCCTGCGATGTTAGTCATGGGATCCTTGCGCAAGATTGTGCGGCTTTATTACGCCGTTTTTTCCAAGAGGCTAGGGATAAGCAGAAGCAAACTGATTTACCGCAGGATGATGCATAAGACTTATTGCGCCAATTAAGACGTTGTTGGTTGAGGAACCCCTTCTGGAAATCAATGAGAATGGTGGAAAATTGATGCATTAATGCCTAGGTTTGTGAGGTGAAGATTCTTGCCCTGCTTTCTTTCCTCGTAATGCTTGTGTGCCCTGCAGATGCAGGAAAGCCCAACATTCTTTTTATCCTTATTGATGACCTTGGTTGGATGGATTTGCATTGCCAGGGAAATGCAAACCTTACAACGCCGAATATTGATGCATTAGCTAGGGAGGGGGTGCGTTTTACGGATGCCTATGCGGCTGCCCCGGTATGTTCCCCGACTCGTGCTGCGATCATGACGGGGAAATCGCCAGCCCGCCTTCATATTACCAATCATTTGCCACATCAGGATAGGTTCACTCCTGAAGACTCCAGACTGTTACCGGCTGAGATGCTTGATCACTTGCCTCTTAAGCACGTGACTCTAGCTGAGAGGCTCAGAGGGGAGGCAGGTTATGCTACGGCTTTTATTGGTAAGTGGCACCTCTATAAGGGCAAGGAGGTTAAATACAATCCCTTACATCAGGGATTTGACATCAATATAGGAGGATGTTCCTACGGAGGTCCCCCCACTTTCTTTGATCCATACCGAATCGATTTCCTGCCTGACCGAGAGCCTGGTGAATATTTGCCTGACCGTTTGGCTGATGAGACTATTGCATTTATGCGTCAGCAGGATGCTAAAAAGAAGCCGTTTTTCGTTGCTCTGTGGAATTATACTGTTCACTGGCCAATGGAAGCACCGGCGGAATTAGTCGCAAAATACAAAGGCCGTCCGTTAAAGGGTTACAGGGATCATCGCTATGCGGCGATGATTGAGGCCATGGATGCTTCAATTGGCCGCGTCATTAGTGCGTTGCACAAGCTTGAAGCGGCCGGAAATACCATTGTGGTTTTTACTTCTGATAACGGACCCTTCGGGGGGGTTGGAGATGCACGTCCATTGCGTGCTGACAAGGGGCATCTCTACGAAGGAGGAATCCGTGTGCCGCTGATAATTAGGTGGCCAGGAAAAATTAAGGCAGGCGTGAATACTACACCTGTTATTTCCACCGATTTCTACCCCACATTGCTTTCTGCGGCTGGACTCGCTACCGGGAAAGAAAGCGCAATCGATGGTGAAGATTTATTACCTTTGCTAACTGCTGGAAAAAATTTAAAGCGACAGG
>CALCSP010000187.1 GCA_937893785.1 uncultured Verrucomicrobiales bacterium | reverse complement strand
TAATCATGATACGCCAATTCATCCAACTCGCAAAACAGCATCGCCGTGAAACCGGAATGCTGGGACTGCTGCTCATATTGATGGTTATCACCAGCATTGGCACGACGGACGAAGGCGTTGAAGGACTTTTCAACAGCCGATTTTTGACAGCCGATAATATCAAGAACGTAACGCGACAAATCGGCATCTACGGCATCTTCAGCATAGGCGTTGGCATCGTGATCATTACGGCCGGTATCGACCTGTCCGTTGGCTCACTCATGGCCCTACTAGGGGTCATCTTTCTTTATCTGGTTACCCCTGCTGAAACCAGACCTATGGGAGACTCAGAATTTCAATCCTTTTTGGTCAATGCCATCCCTGAGGTTCCCTGGCAGGTAGCGGTATTGGTCATCCTTATCCTTGGCACCATGGTTGGCCTGATGCAGGGCATGCTGGTGGGCAAATTGAAATTGCAGGCCTTTGTTGTCACCCTCTGCGGCCTGCTCTCCTACCGAGGTCTGGCCAGGTTCTTTGCCAACGACACCACGGTCAACGTCGGCGACGCACAGCAGGACCTCACCCTGGCCAAGACCCTCGGAGATGGCAGCCTCGGGGACGTGCTCTTTGGTAAATTAAACAAAGGGATTCTGCACAGTGTCCCCATGACCTTTGTCTATCTGGTTGCCTTTGCCATCATCGCCCACATCATCCTCCATCGCTCGGTATTTGGCCGCTATATCTTTGCAGCCGGCCGCAACGAGCTAGCCACCAAGTATTCGGGTATCAACACCGGACTGGTGATTGCCTTTGCCTACCTCATTGCCGGCTTCTGCACGGCCTTTGCTGCGATTCCCCAATGTATCTATTCTGGTTCAGTCCAGCCCAGTACACACGGCGCGTTCTTTGAACTCTACGCCATTGCCGCCGCGGTATTGGGTGGCTGTAGCCTGCGCGGTGGCGAAGGTTCCATCCTTGGGATCCTCATTGGCACAGCAATCCTCATTGTGTTGAGAAACATGGTCAACCTCCTTGGCTATCCCACCGCTCTGAGTGATGCCATTACCGGCGGAGTGATCTTTGTCGGTGTCCTTTTTGACCAACACGGCGCAACGATCATTAACCGATTCATTGCAACCATTAACCGGCTTTTCGGGAAAAAGACAAACCCGGCCTAAGCTCGGTTGCGAGTATCGCCTACCATGGCGAGTTACCGCCGTTAACACACAAAGTCTGCCCGGTGATAAAGCCGGCTTCCTCCGAAGCAAAATAAGCAACCGCCTCGCCAACATCTTCCGGATTTCCCCAGCGCTTCATAGGAATCGCTTCTAGGTAGGCATCCTTATCCTCCTGCGGGTCATCCACATGCCTCTCGGTGGGAATCCAACCCGGATTGACGGTATTGACCGTAATACCAAATGGAGCCATCTCCCTCGACATGCTCCTCGTCCAGCCAATCTGTCCTCCCTTGGCCGCAACATAGGCACTGAAGGGACTGACAGACATTTGGTAGACCTCACTACCAATGTTAATAATGCGCCCCCAGGCACGCTCTTTCATCCCGGGCAAAACAGCACGTGCCAGCAGGTAGGGGCTCTTGACAAAGAAGTCGAGCATCTGCTGGTAAAATTCCCAGTCATCCTCCTCGATCGGCTTCAGAGGTTGATCCGGCGTAGCATTGGGAACCACGATATCAATGGGACCAAGTTGCTCCTCTGCCTGTTTAACCATCGCGTTAATCTCATCACCATTGATCGCGCTGCCTCTTAGGAGAATACCCTCGCAACCAAGTGCCTTGAATTCTGCGAAGGCACGCTCGCCACGTTCACTGTCATTGGCATAATTCATCACAACCTTGGCACCACCGAGGCCGAGCACCTTGGCAATTCCAAACCCAAGCCCGGTTGTACTTCCGGTAATCAATGCAACACGTCCCTTGAAATTTTGCGCCATAACCCTCTACCGATGAACTCAAGCAAAAGAAATCTCAAGGCATGAATTCACTCATTGAATCAAAATATGAAAATTTATTATTTCAGGAATTTTCATAATCTATGAGTTGATTCTCTAAACCTTTACGAATTTCTGGAACAGCTTAACAAATCTTCATTTCCAATTACTGCCTACGGCTTGAGAAAACCACACTTGCCACTAAGCTCCGTCCATTCTTCCTAAAGGGGCTCCACTAGCCGCCCCCGCTGACTCCATGACTCCTCCAAAAATTCCCGATTATTCACTTGGCCACCTCCTTGGCGAAGGCTCAACCGGGTTGACATGGACAGCAAGTCACAAGGGGCAGGAAGGCTTTGTAGTTAAGAGCTTCAAGGGGCTGGCCATAAACAGGCAACTGCTATCCGATGCCCTTGTCCGCATATACAACGGCCCACAGCACCCGGGTATTGCAAAAATTTGCGACTTCGACATGGCCAGCCAACAGGCATACGTCACAACTGAGTTACTGGCCGAGGAAGTCCAACTGGCAAATGGGAAGACCATGCTCAGACCCAACAGCATGGAAGCCTTGTGCGGCAATATCGATCCACAAAAAGCATGGGCTATTGCCATTCTGATTGCAGATGGTATGGCATTCCTTCACCGCAACCGTATACGGCACTGCAACCTCAAGCCCTCCAATGTGCTGTTTGAAAACATGGAGCCAACACGCCCACAGTTAGTGGATTTCACGCAGGGTATGCTTGGAGGAATTGAACAAATCGAACCCGGCGATTCCATCTTTTATTCTTCCCCTGAGCAGCTACGTGACGCCGATCACTTTATTGAAGGTGCTGCCGAAAGTTGGGATGTCTACAGTTTCGGCGCTACCGTATACCGACTTATCACTGGCAATTTCCCGCGACTAAACAGGGATATCGTGTCTTTCCTGAAGCGAAATAAAAGCGAACTGAGTATCCGTGCTAAAATCGACCGAGGTAAACTGGCTAACTCTATAGAAAATGAACCCATAATAAGCTGGGACTCCGCACAAAAATCAAATCTTGAAGGCAGCTACAGGAAAATCGTCGAGAAATGCCTCAATCTGAAGCCTGAAGAGCGCTATGTAGATATGCGGGAAGTCTTTGAAACATTCCGCGCCTGTAGGATAAAGAGCAACCATGCAGCAACAGTTGCACGACTGGAGAGCAAGGTAGGAAAGTCCAATGCTAGGAACACTCGCTCAAAAAAACGCTCAGCCATCATGGCAATAGGAATGGTCGGTGTAGTAACAGCCTGCGCCATTGATATTTTTTTCCGTATCCAGACAGAAAAAACGCATTCCAAACAAACAACACCACCCTCAATTCCTGTTCAGGTAAACGAGCCCCCCAAGGGCTCCCTGCCAACATCCCCATCCGAACCAGTCCCGCTAGCGCCCCCTACCCCAATTACTCAAACAGCAGAGAGCAAGGATGCATTAACGGAAATTAAAACCAAGCTGGCCAATACTTCAGATGATTTCCAACACTCACAGGCTGCACTTGATGCTATTTTCATGATGGTATCTGCTCGTGACGGGCAAGGGAATGCTCTATACAGGGTTCCAGACGGAACACTGGGAACTCTGCTCAATTACTATGACGAGTTTGCAGGAAAACATTCCGGAGATCTAGAATTAAGGGCATCTGTTGCAACCGCGTTGAGTCATGGAGGGGAACTCAGCATGCTTCTCGGCGATTACGATGCCGCAATCGTCAAACTGGACAAGGCATTAAACCTCCTTGGCAATGTGGAGACGGGC
>CALCSP010000186.1 GCA_937893785.1 uncultured Verrucomicrobiales bacterium | reverse complement strand
TGAGCGTTGGAGAGAAGCAGCGTGTCAGTATTGCAAGGGCGCTATTGCGTAATCCTCCTATACTGCTGCTGGATGAGGCAACAGCCAGTGTGGATACTGAGACCGAGCGGGTGATACAGGAGGCTCTTGAACGCCTAATGGAAAATCGAACCAGTTTTGTGATAGCACACCGACTAAGTACAGTGCGGGGGGCAGACTGCATTTATGCCTTGCGGGATGGCCAAGTGATAGAGAGCGGGAATCATGAGCAATTACTTGCCCAGAATGGTCTTTATGCCGAACTTTGCAGGACGAGTTTCCTGGATGAGCAATCGCCTTGAGTATTTCAAGGTTCGCCATTGAAGGCTATTTACCGAGTGAATGAGTTCTTATTTGGCCGGAAAAGGTCAGGATTTTCCGTGTGTTGTCCTTGCGGAATTCAATGACGTTTCTTTGCCCCTCAAATGCATTGAAAAAGACCGTGTTGTTAATGGAGCATTTTTCCGGAAGGAGGCCGTGTGTCAGCGGAAACTCGAAGTAAAGCCAAGTGTTGACCAAGCCGACTTCCTTGCCGGACCACTTCGGCTTTAACTGTTTCTTGTCAGGAAGGCTGAGCGTGAATGTTTTTTCAAGATATGTCTGTATGCGTGCATCGACGCCACTGGTTTTTTTTAAGTCAACGGCTTTTGATTGCCCCTGAGAGAGTGTTTTTTCAAGGTCGACAGAGCGGATTCTCAGGGCCACTTCAATTGATCTGGTTTTTGGATTCCAGACCGCCTCGGAAAAAGTGGCATGAACCGGATGCGCAGCTGCTGGCAATGCCAAAAACAGTAAGCTGGCGATGATGTATGTGCAGTGACTAATTGTCATCTTTGGCCTGTTTTTTTGTCTTCGCTTGTTTCTCTTCCAACCTCTTTGCTTCCTCCTGCGCCTCTCTCATTGGATTACTTCCTTTTTTCCTCTTATGCATCTGGAATCGTGATTTTATTGGTCGGGGAGGCCAATAGTTGTTGTCCCTGTTTGCATCGGCCGTTTCCTGAAGCGGGTCGAACTCAATGCCGGTAATTTCTTTGCGAGTGATAATCATTTTACGGATATTCTCTGTATTTCTCCTCCAGATCTCGGCAGGAATACGCAAAGTTTCGGTCTTACCTCCGGCATATGTGATATCAAGGACGAGTGGAGTGACAAGTCCTCCAACGTTTTCCAGTTCGATCACATAAAAATTACGACGCAGTGCGAGTAGTTTCTTATCCTCATCGTCAAGACCCTCGAGAAATTTCTTGTAATCGGATCGATCTTTTTCCGTGACATCAAGTTCATCAAATCGGTTGTAGAAGTCAAGGAGAGTGCGGTCGCGATCGGTTGCTTTGGGTATGGTCGCGTTACGTTTATCTATTAGGTCTTTTTCATCGAGTTCGTCGCGTTTTTCCTTTTTAATGGGTTTCTCGATGTCAGGGTTTCTAGTGTCTATCTCATATAGTCGCAGTGCATTGACTGAGACGTCGACATGTTTTGTCGTGTAGAACCATCCGCGCCAGAACCAGTCAAGATCAATTCCGGATGCATCTTCCATGGTGCGAAAGAAGTCAGCAGGTTCAGGGCGTTTAAATTTCCAGCGGTTGCTGTATTGCTTCAAAGCAAAATCGAAAACTTCACGACCCATTACGCTTTCGCGGAGCACGTTCAGTGCGGCGGCCGGCTTTGCGTAGGCATTATTGCCAAACTGGTGAATTGCCTCTGAGTTTGTCATGATTGGCCGCTGGTGGCTTCCGGCCATGTAGCCGGTTATTCCTTTCGGCTTACCCCTTGACCATGGCCATTTTTCTTGCCATTCCATCTCAGTAAGAAACTCGACAAAGGTGGTTAGCCCCTCATCCATCCATGTCCATTGACGTTCATCAGAGTTGACGATCATTGGAAACCAGTTGTGACCAACTTCGTGGATGATCACCCCGATTAGTGCATGCTTTGTTCCCTCAGAGTAAGTTCCATCCTCTTCCGGTCGCGGGCCGTTGAAGCAGATCATCGGGTATTCCATCCCGCCTACCGGGCCGTTGACGCTGATGGCAACGGGGTATGGATAATCGAAGGTGAATTTTGAGAAAACATCCAGCGTGTGGGCAACTGCTGCAGTTGAGTATTTGCTCCACATTGGTTCAGCTTCGTTTGGGTAAAACGACATGGCCCAGGCGTGTTTGCCGGGTGCAAATTCATGGTATTTCGCATCCCAGATGAACTTTCTTGAGGAAGCCCAGGCAAAGTCCCGCACATTTTTGGCACTGAAGATCCAGGTTTTTTGCTTTTTGGGCTTTTCTTTGGCCTCCTGAGCAGCCCTAGCTTCTTCGGGAGTGACGATAAAGGCCATTTTTCCGGACTTCTTTGTTTGTTCAAGCCGTTGGCGTTGTTTTGCGGTAAGGACCTCGTCGCTGTTTTGCAACTCTCCGGTTGCGGCCACAATGTGGTCGGCGGGTGCGGTGATCTCAACTCGGTAGTCCCCGAACTCTAGAGTGAATTCTCCCCGGCCCAGGAATTGTTTGTTTTGCCACCCCGTGTAGTCGGTGTAGGCACACATGCGTGGAAACCATTGCGCAATCTCGTAGATATAATTCTGGTCCTTTTTGAAATATTCGTGCCCTCCCCGAGCCCGGTTCAAATCGGCATCGATGATATTGTGATTCCAGTCAATGTGAAGCTCCACTTGATTGCCGGGCTTAAGGGCTTTGGGCAGGTCAATGCGCATCATCGTTCCAATGATGGAATGAGGGAGGTTTTTGCCGTTTTTATCCGCGACTTTGGTAATCTTGTAGCCACCGTCAAAGGAACTCCTCGAGAGCAGGGCTCGCAAATTATGGAAGCTGATGCCTGTCAGCCCAGGAGCTTCCTTGGTGAGCAACTCGGCGGAATCCGGCTTGAAGCGGTTTTGGTCAAGCTGCATCCAGAGATAAGGCAGAGTATGGGGTGACTGGTTATAATAGGTGATGACCTCGGATCCTGTGAGGTGTTGCCTTTCATCATCCAGGGTGACTTTAATGTGGTAATCGGCCCGTTGCTGCCAATACGCCGGACCGGGGGC
>CALCSP010000185.1 GCA_937893785.1 uncultured Verrucomicrobiales bacterium | reverse complement strand
ATCAAAGAGAAGATGGGAGATGCCTGGACCATTGTGTCGGAGGATGACACTTTCAGGGGGATGGCAATAACTGGTGGCGACTTCGTCAATAAGAATATGGACGAGGAAATGGCCTACCAGCTTACAAAGGCTCATGTTGATAACGTTGATGCCATCAAGTCGATGGCACCTTTCATGGCGACATTGAATTACGGAGTGCTTGACGCCAAGGTGGCAGGCCTTTGTGGGCCGAACCCGGTAAAGTTCCATCCTGGCGCTGTGCGGGCATGGGAAGAGGGCGGATACACCGTTCCGGATTGCGCTAAGCCGTAGTTTTTTGTTTGACCAACATTGTCAGGTAGCGGTCACACGCTGCCTGACTCCTTCCGAAGTTTTTGAACCGTGCAACGGGCAGCCTGATGCAAAAGGTAACCAAAGATAGTGGCACACCAGCTGCGTCTTTAGCGCAGACGTTGGTTTACTGGCTTGCTGCCTCGTTTGTGATTATTGGCCTGCTCAATGTGACACCGGCAATTCCCGGCTGGGATGACCTCTGGAAGTCGGTAACCGGCATTGGCGGATTTAAGGTTAGGCGATTTCCAACAGAATATCTTTATCCATTGTTGTTCCTTTGGATGATGGTAATCGTTGCCTTGCACCATTCAATGTGGCGAAGCTGGAAGGACAAAGGAGGCTACAAACGCAACTTTGGCCTGTTTCTGGATTTGGCGCTTGTCATTGCCGGTTTGGCGATTTCGTTCAGCTACCTGATTGAACTCGAGGCGGTTTGTCTCATCGATATATTCACTGGCGATCGTGCCCGGCTCATAGCCGAAGCACTGCAGTCAGAAATCGAATATTCTGAATTGCTGGGGTTGCCTATTCCTGAAACGGCAGATGACCCGGCCTGCTTAAATACAACTGCAGACCTTTTGCCGCTTATCTTATTTGGCTCTGTAGTAGTTTTTCTTGCATATAACATCAAAGTCTGGGGATTACCTCTTGTAATTGTTTCAATTATTATTGCTGCCTATACCTTTCTGACAGTGATGAATTGGTATTTCTTCGGCGCTGACGGCCAGAACAAATATCTGGTGACTATTCTCAGTAGTGAGGAAGTGCGCAGTCTAACATCCGGTCGTGAGTTTGTTCGTGATGCTCTTGTGAATAATGGCTCCGGCTTGCTGGGCAGGTTCATAAACATTCTTATGTTGCTGGTGTTTCCTTACATTATTCTTGGTGCTCTCTTTGGACAGTGTGCAGGCGGGAAGGCGCTGATCAAGCTGGCGTTTTCTCTAACCCGCAATCTACGTGGCGGACCGGCACATGCAGCTGTGGTGTCTTCGGCGATGTTTGGGACAATCACTGGTGGGCCCGTTGTAAATGTTCTTTCAACAGGCGTGCTGACGATCCCTATGATGTTGAAGCGCGGTTTCTCCAAGGTGTTTGCGGGTGGTGTTGAGGCTGCAGCGTCTTCTGGTGGTTCAATAATGCCACCCATTATGGGGGTAGCAGCATTTATCATGGCAGCGCTTACAGGCGTTCCATATAGAGACATTATAATTGCCGCCGCGATTCCCGCGCTACTCTACTTTTTCTGCTTGTTCCTTTCGGTCATCTTCCAGGCTAGAAAACAGAATATCGAAGCTGTTGGAGAGATCACTGACGATATGCGGCTGACAAAGCAAGATCGGCTCCAACTCCTGCAGATTTTTGCCCCCGTGCTGCTTGTTCTTATCCTGCTTTTGACCCCAAAGGATTTTGTTGGTTGCAGCTGGATATCACTCATGCTTGGCGGCGTGGTTGAGATAAATGGTGACAGCTGCAGGGTGATTTCACTCCCCTGGATTATTGAGCTTTTTCAGAACGCAGCGGGCGATGCGAGCGCCGCCGGCTGGTGGGCGGTAATGCTGCTAATGCTCCTTATGTTTATTGATCCGGAATTCCGTGAAAGGCCACGTAAAGTTCTCGACGGTCTCTCCAAGGCGGGGGTCCTTGTTTCAACGCTCTATCTGATGTTCATGGCGGTCACTGTCATTGATGTCTGCCTAAACTTTACTGGCCTTGCAAAATTTGTAGCTGTTGATGTTCTGTCGTACTTGAAGTCATTCGAAATTTCGGCGAACTCCATTGGGTCCCAGTTGATTGCGCTTGGTCTTACCATGTTACTTGCTGTGCTGCTTGGGATGGGGATGCCTGCCGTGCCAGCATATATCAATGCCGCGCTGTTGATGGGGCCGATGCTTGTAGGTCTTGGACTGGCAACATTCACTGCTCACATGTTTATCTT
>CALCSP010000184.1 GCA_937893785.1 uncultured Verrucomicrobiales bacterium | reverse complement strand
TGGCAGGAAAAGGGGTGTTAGCTCAGTTGGTAGAGCGCTTCAATGGCATTGAAGAGGTCAGCGGTTCGACTCCGCTACACTCCACTTTTCCCAATCCGTGCCGACAGTAGAATTTCAGGCAATAATGTCCTTTACGACGTGCCCGTGCACATCGGTTAACCGGAAGCGGCGGCCTTGAAACTTATAGGTTAGGCGTTCATGGTCGATACCGGCAAGGTGCAGCCAGGTTGCCTGCATGTCGTGGACATGCACTGGGTTTTCGGTCGCGCTGAATGCCAGATCGTCACTTGCACCGTAGCTTATCCCCGGTTTAACACCACCACCTGCCATCCATATGGTAAAGGCGTAAGGGTGGTGGTCGCGCCCCCACCTCTTACGATCTTTCATATTGCCCTGAAGAAACGGGGTGCGGCCGAACTCTCCCCCCCAGATCACAAGGGTATCCTTCAATAATCCCCGCTGTTCGAGGTCTTTTACGAGTGCGGCGCTGGGCTGGTCGGTATCTTTGCACTGTGTATACAGCTCTGTAGTAAGGCTATTATGCTGATCCCATCCCGCATGCATTACCTGCACGGTACGTGTTCCCCGTTCAACGAGTCGCCGCGCCATCAGGCAATTGTAGGCAAAAGTTCCAGGTTCATGCACCTGTGGCCCATACATATCCAGAGTGGACTTCTCCTCTTTGGAAAAATCCGTCAACTCCGGAACACTTGCTTGCATCTTGAATGCCATTTCATATTGCGCAATCCGAGTGTTTATTTCCGGGTCTCCATATTCACGCAGCTTGTGCTCATTCAATTCGGCAATGCCATCCAGCCAGTCACGCCGCATTTCACGGCTCATGCCTTTAGGATTGTTTGCATAAAGGACCGGGTTTTTACTTCCCCTAAAACGAACTCCCTGATGTTTAGAGGGAAGGAAGCCGCTGCCCCAGTAAAAATCATAGAATATCTGACCGCAACTAGTGCCCTTGCTTACCGATGTCATTACCACAAAGCGTGGTAATTCCTCTGTTTCGGCACCAAGACCGTAGGCCATCCATGCCCCTAGAGTTGGTCTGCCTGGGATCTGTCCACCACTGAGCAGAAAGCTGATGGCAGGGGCATGATTGACCGCATCAGTATGCATGGATTTTACAAAACACAGCTTATCGGCAATTTTTGCGGTATAAGGGAGAAAATCACTCACCCACGCCCCCGAGTTACCTCTTTGATGAAATGGCTCTACAGGTGCTAGCATCAGCTTGCCGTTTGCCTTTCCGGTCATCGTGCTGAATCGCTTGTTCCCAACATAGGAATCGGGAACGGGTTTGCCGTGCATTTCCACAATTTTTGGCTTGTAGTCAAAAAGATCCGGATGAGTAGGAGCCCCGTTCTGGAAAAGGTAGATAATGTTTTTTGCCTTTGGTGCAAAATGAGGTAGACCGGGAAGACCGCCGGTTGCAGTGATTTTTGGATCGGCCGCAAACCCTTCTTTTTCCAGAAGGCTCGCAAGTGCCAGCGTTCCAACCCCTGTGGCTGAGCGCCCGAAGAATCCTCTTCTGGTCAGTTCAAGATGATTTGTTTCCAGTGGGTTCATAATATTGCCTTGGCTACTTGGTAAGTGCTTCATCAAGATTAAGGACAGCGAGCGTGAGTGCCGTCCATGAAGCATGCTCAGCCGGGTCGATGGATTCATCGCGGGCATACTCACCGATACTGACAAAAGATTTTGCGGCTTCGGGATCCTCCTGATACGCTTTTATTGACCTAGATAGCCGGCTAAGGAGTATCTCTTTTTCCTGTTCTGTCGGTGGGCGCGACAACAGACGTTGAAAGACAAAATCGATCCTGGCATCCTCATTGCCCGGAAATTTTTTGATACTAGTTTCAGCAAGGACTCTGGAGGATTCAACAAAGGTGATATCATTTAGAAGATAGAGAGCGTGTAGTGGGGTGTTGGTTCGGAATGGCTTGACGCTGCAGGTCTGGCGATTGGCATTGTCAAAGAAGGCAGTTGGGGCAATGATTCGCCGCCAGAATGTGTAGATGCTTCTACGGTAGAGTTTTTCTCCACTGTCACGGCGGTATCTTTTCTTGCCGAATGAGGCTTCCTCCCAGACCCCATCCGGCTGGTAGGTATTAACCGGGTTGCCACCGATTTGGTTCACAAGTAGACCGCTTGCGGAAAGAGCATGATCACGCAACATCCATGATGGCATTCGAAACCTTGGGCCTCGTGAAAGCAACCTGTTTTCAGGATCAAGCTGATAATTGGTTTCATGTTCAGTAACGGGCGTGGCTTGCGCAGATTGTCTGTAGGTATCACTGGTGACTATCAGTCGCATTATGGCTTTAATGTCCCAGCCCGTCTCACGAAATTGTATAGCTAGGTAATCAAGTAGTTCCTGCATTTGCGGTGTTTCTCCCTGTATTCCGAAGTCTTCCGATGTTTTGACTAGTCCACTGCCAAAGAGTTGCTGCCAGAATCGGTTTACTGTGACACGGGCGGTCAGAGGATTGCTTTCAGACATCAGCCAACGCGCCATTCCTAGGCGATTTTTTGGAAGGTCGTTATTGACTGGCGGAAGCACTGCTGGAGTTCCTATCTGGACTTCCTTGCCACGGTCATTATACATCCCCTTGTTCAGGATGTAGGTTGTACGCCCATTTGGCATGTCCTCCATGATCATGACTTTTGGCGCTGAATCGGTAATTTTTTTTCTGCGGTCCGCAAGGGTCTTACGCTTCCTGTTTAGTTCTGCAATCAGGGAATCATGGGTTTCTTTCCCAATGCTAATTGGGGCATTTCGATCTGCGCTGAGGGAAAGGCGGAAATGTCCAAGGTTATGGTTGGCGTGCGGGGAATCATGGCGAAGAATAAATTTCACGACGGTTCCCTTGCCGGCCTTTACTGGGTGATTCATCCGGAATACAGCTTGATGTTCACGATCAACAGTTCGTCCCTCGTGGACGGCCCACCCCGTTTTTGGATTGCCGTCATAAGCATTACGAATCTTATGGCTTCCCTGCTCAAAGGTTGCCTCTGAGGTATCGATATGCAGAGGTAGTGGATTTTTAGCACTGGGTGGCAGCGCGCTCACTTCCAATCCAGTCAGGACAAAGTTACCACTGTCTGAGCGCGCCAATCCTCCACCTGTCATGGTGGGGTGCATCAATGCCTCAAGGCGAATGGCAGCAATGCTCTCCAGATCGGTTTTTGCTTCAATGGTGTATGTGTCATTCTTGGGGTTGTTACCACCTGCAAGAATTGAGAAAGCGGATTGTAACTTAAGTGTTTGTGCAAAAGCCTCAATCTTCAGTGGCTTGACTGGTTGCCACGGGTTGTTGCTGTTATGACTTGGCGGATTTTCTGCTAATTTCTTTTTTCTTGCGGCAATTGCGCCATCAATAGAGGCGATTTCTGCAGTAATCTGTTCAAGTTCGAGGCGTTGCGGTTTTGTTGGTGCTGCGAGGTTGGGGGGTTGTTGTGCGTTTCGTCCTCCTCCATTTACTGGTGTCTGGTTAAAGTAAGCACTGAACTGGTAGTATTCCCTTTGTGTTAGTGGGTCAAACTTGTGGTCATGGCAGCGGCAACAGTTAAACGTCAAACCAAGCCAGAGCGTGCCCACTGTCTCTGTCATGTCCATGACATAATCGACACGGTTTTCCTCGGCAATGCGTCCACCTTCTCCATTAATTGGATGGTTTCGTAGGAACCCCGTGGCCAGTTTTTGCTCAAAGCTTGCATCAGGAAGCAGGTCGCCCGCCAGTTGCCAGATAGTGAACTGGTCAAAGGGCATGTTTGAATTAAATGCATCCACCACCCAGTCGCGCCATGGCCACATGGTTCTTTCATTGTCGCCCTGATAGCCATTGGTATCCGCATAGCGAGCGGCATCAAGCCATTCCCACGCCATGCGTTCCCCATAAGATGCCTCATTGAGTAAGCGATCAACAACCTTCTGGTAGGCTTCTGGTGAGTTGTCAGCGAGGAAGGCAGCAACATCTTCAGGCCGAGGCGCCAATCCGGTGAGGTCCAGTGTAACTCGCCGGATCAGTGTCACCTTGTCTGCTTCAGGTGAGGGTGATAAATTGGAAGTCCTCAGTTTTTTAGCGACAAGTTCATCAATGGGGTGTTGTTCGGTTTTTAATTTTGGTTTTTCAGGTTTGATGAATGCCCAATGTTCATCGTAATTAGCCCCAGATTTTATCCATTCCTTAAGAAGGTCTTTTTGATTTTGCGTCAGCTTAAGCTTTGATTCTGGTGGAGGCATAATCT
>CALCSP010000183.1 GCA_937893785.1 uncultured Verrucomicrobiales bacterium | reverse complement strand
GACACGTCGTAATATTTCCGGTGTAGTCGGCGTTTCCCGTATTGTGGTTCGCACGCCGGAGGCAAAGTATGAGTTCTGGCAGGCAACATGGTCGCTGGATACGGGCCTGCGCAGGAGGGCAAAGTTCTCCATCCGTCGTTATGGTGAAAATCGTGCCTTCCAGCTTGCCTGTGCTGCCAGAAGAAAAGGGATCGGAAATTGAGTAACCGGACCTCTTTGATGAGGTAGGGGTATTGAAGAATGCAGAACGTTTCTGCAACGTCCGTTAATGACTTTGCGGAGTTTCCCCGGTTTTTGGTGACAGCAACTCCATTGAGGCGACACTGGGATTTGCCGGCAGAGGGTAAGTGTAGCTTGCCCATCTTTGCGGTGAGAAGTAGTCAGATACAATATCAACAGGTTCTTTCAGGAAATAGATGCTGTGGCGATTAAACGCATAAAGCGGGCGATAATGAACAGATGACTGTTGTGTCTCAGGAAGTATATCGGGTATTGTTTCTAGAGTTGTTTCCAGAAGATACTGCTTGCCGTTGAGCTCAGTAACACACCATGCATGTTCACCTTTTCCATGGGCCAATCCAATGACCACTCGAGCATTAAACCCCCTAGAAATCAGCCAGTCCGCAAGCAGTAAAGCCGTGTCTTCACAGTCCCCGTTGCGGAGTGAATACGTATCAGCGGGAACCTGCCATGAATCCTTTTGCCCGACCATACCGGTAAAGTCTTTGCTGTAGCGACAATGTTGAGCTACCTCGGACCACAGATCAGAAATTTCCTGGATACGTGTTTTGGCTGTTACGCCTATGCCTTGTGGAGGAGAGTAGCCCTGCAGGTAGTGAGTGGCTCTGTGATATTTCCCGACAATGTCTGCAGCAATAAGGTCATACGAGTGGTTGCACTGCGAACACTTCACGACAATAGCCAAGTCACACCTTTCCAGTTGCCCCAAATGGGATGCATTACATTTCTTGCATGTTACGTAGAACTCTCTTTGGCCGCTATTAAAAAGGGAAAGGTTGAATGCAGGCACTTTTCTGGCTGCAAGTAAAATGCAGCCTATGCTTTTGTTGCTTTGGCGGTATAGCCTAATGGCCACGACATTGTTTGAGGCTTTCAATGCCTCTTCCCATAGGTCTAGCTGTCTGGCAAGGCTTCCGGGGCTTTCTGCTGAAATAGAAGATATTGATGCTTGGCTCAGGGTGAATTTTTGATTTGGCAGCCTTTTAAGGAAAAGATCCGGCGAGAGGTTCTTGTCGCCATGGATTACGGATTCAGGTTGGCTATCAAGCCACTCTTGGAGATCCGAGTCCATAACGACCTCGATCTCTATTCCCTTGGCTTTTCGTTCCGCGTTTACTGACGCAAGGGCAACTTCGCGGAACCGGTGCTGCGTTTCTGAATCGATGATGGCCAGTTTTGGTCGCAATCCTTTGCCAATAACAATAAGGATGAGGAAGATAACTGCCCCTGTTATCAGGCTTTGAGCGCGTTTTCGATTAAGCATTGGTACTCAAACTATAGATGATAATTTAGTAAATTAAACTAATTTATTATAATAACCATAATAAATATAAAAACCGTTTAATCTGAAGGGTTTCAGGTGCTCAGGATTTTTTGCTTTGATTAATGAATGGCTTCTCGAGCCTCATTCAGACTCGGTCTCAGTCGGTAAAGTTCACTCCAAAAAAGAGTCAGACTTTTGGGATCGGCGATGAATTGCTGGTGCATCCCTGTTTTGGTGGGTTAAATGTTCACCATGCTTTTTAGACTGTTACTGTTTATCGCCATTTGTGGATGTCTTGGTGCTTCACCTGAGGGCAACTGGCCGCGGTTTCGTGGTCCGAATGGGAATGGAAAGGCAATACAGGCTATGGAATTGCCTTCCAAGTGGAGTGAGCAATCAAGCGCATGGTCTGTGCAGCTTCCCGGGGAAGGTAACTCAAGCCCGGTGATCTGGGGAACAAAAGTATTTGTGACTTCTGCCATAAACCGAGGGGAAAGGCGCCTGCTCTTCTGCTTTGAGCGGGACTCTGGAAAGGAGATATGGCGGAAAGAGCTGGTCTCAGTTGCCCACAAACGCCACAAAATGAACAGTTTCGCAACCAGTACGCCAGCTGTAGATGCTCACGGGATTTATGTGCTATGGGGGCAACCCAAAATGATCTTGGCTATTGCCTATTCTCATGATGGTCAAGAGTTGTGGCGCAGAAACCTTGGAGCCTACAAGAGTGGTCATGGTTATGGTGTTTCTCCGATTGCCGTTGATGGCAGACTGGTGATCGGCAATGACCAGGAGGGAGGCAATTCCATTATCGCTTTGGATACAAAATCCGGTGAAGAGCTCTGGAGAGTTTCCCGTAAAGCCATGCGTGCCACTTATTCTACACCTTGTATTTGTATTCGTCCTGACGGGGGTAAAGACGTAATAGTGGCTGATTGGCAGCAGGGGGTCAGTGGAATTGACTTGGTTACTGGCAAGCAGAGGTGGTCTACGGTGGTATTTGATGTCAATGACAAGCAGCGTGCCATTGGTTCTCCTATTATCTGGGATGACCTTGTTATTGCCACTTGTGGATTTGTCACTGGGAAAAAGCGACTTGTTGCACTAAGACCCAACAAAGAGGGGCATCGAGTAGAACAAGTGTTCCAATTGGACAAGGCAGTACCGCATGTTCCAACACCTCTCGTGCATGACGGGCGGCTTTACCTATGGTCAGACAGCGGCATGGTAACCTGTGTGAAATTGCCAGAAGGAAAGGTGATTTATGACCGTGAGCGGGTTTCTGCGAGAGGTAAGATTTTTAGTTCGCCGATTGTGGTGGGTGACAAGATTCTCAACTTTTCATCTGCAGGTGATGTGGTTGTTCTGCAAGCAGGTGACGAGTTTAAGGTGTTGCAGGAGGCAAGATTACCCGAGGGGACAACGGCGACACCGGCTATTGCTGGCGGACGTTTCATTGTCCGCACAAAGTCTAAGTTGCTGGCGTGGTGAGGAGCCGCGAGATTAAGTTTTTTTTCCGGTTCGCAAGGCATTGTTGTCTCGAGCTGCGTTGCGGAGATCTCGGATTGCTTCACGGTGGGAATTGCCCGCATCATTGCCTTCGCTGTTAAAAGGAGCTTCCGGCCATTCCCAGTTGTCAGTCCTGAATGATGGAATGGGGATAGTCCTTTCATGGTGGGCTGAGTTGACGGCATTTCCCAGTGGATTACGTGACCACGCGTAGCGTACGGCTACCGGGTTTTCCACCAGAGGGCTCGATATCTTCAGGCGTTTTTCGTCATGCTGGTCACGCTTGTGTTTATCCTGTCCTGTCACAACAAACTCGGCAGTGGCTGGGACGAAATGTTGATTTTTTCCGGCGATAGAAAATCCGTTAAAGGGCCGACCATCATGCACGCGAACCGGTTTT
>CALCSP010000182.1 GCA_937893785.1 uncultured Verrucomicrobiales bacterium | reverse complement strand
TTGCCCAGGCCCAGGGCTTGAACAAAGGACTCCACCGGCTCCCCCTTGTCGTTCCACCATTTTTGAGATCCCGCGATCCTCTTACCGGCCTTTAAGCGGACTTCTCCAATCCTTGATCCACTCGGACGATAGAGGGTAGAAATACCCTCATACCGGCCATCCTTGATGGTTCCCTCATAAGTAAATTTATCTTCGCTAGTGCCACGGTCCCCTTTATAATATTTCCCGCTATAGAGCGTATCTGTTCCCTTTTCATAATAATAGACATCAATGCCTCGGTAACGACCATCCACCTTTTCCCTCCATTCTTTAGCCAATCTCATCCTCTCCTCAGCGCTCTTTGGTTCTTCCTTGGCAGATGGCGAAGCAGAGACAGCTTTAATAAAATCCTGATCCGCCTCTGAGAGCTTGTCGAGCGACACCTTGAAGGTCTTACCATTTGTCAGCCTGAGGGCAACCTGCCCATCATTGTTTGAGACAAATTGCGCCTCCACTTTCTTGCCATTAACGGCAGTCCATGTTCGCAACTCCGATCCTGCCTCCTGGGCCAGACCGTAAAAGACAGTGAAACAAAGAAACAGCGGAAGTATCACCCATATCTTCATACGGCGATGATAATACGCATCAAGGATTCAGGACAATTATAAATTCTTCTTGGTTTTATAATGGAGTAACCATGAGACACCCCTTCGTGAAAACCATAAAAACGCACATGGTCACTTGATCCGTAACATCCATGCTTTGACAGTGTCAGTCAGGGCCTTTGCTGATTCATCGTTTGAGGAAACATTTTCTCCAGTTAGTATTCAGGCAGCTTCCAACTGCTTATTATCCTTGGATAACTCAAGCTCATGTTCGAAAAATACGCTGAGATATACGATAAACGTGGACACATGTATCATCAGGCGATGCGAAAATGGCCTGATGCGCGGCACAGGGAATTTGAATCACTCATGAATGTTGCCCGGATTGAACAGGCATCACCTGTTGTGCTGGACGTTCCCTCGGGAGGAGGTTACTTGGCCAGTTATTTACCCAAAGGGGCAAAGCTTGTCTCAGTGGACGGAGCATCAAAGTTTCTCGAATCCGGAAAGCATGATGAGGCACACCAGGTCATTTGTGCCGAGCATGACAATATACCCATGGACGACGAATCTGCAGACGCGATCCTCAGCCTAGCAGGTCTGCACCATATTCCTGATACTGTTTCTGTTTTTCAGGAATGGCATCGATTGCTGAAAAAAGGGGGGGTATTGACCATAGGAGACGCCCAATCCGGATCACCCACTACCCAATTTCTAGATGGGGTGGTTAATCAGTTTAACTCCATGGGACACCGCGGAGACTATCTTGACACCTCACAGGTAAAGCTACTTGAGCAAACAGGCTTTCAGGTCGAATACAGCCAAGAGGTTTCTTATCCTTGGGAATTCAAAAACTGTGGCCAAATGCTCGAGTTCTGTCGCACTCTTTTTTGTATGGACCTTGAACCAAGCGACGACGAACTACTGCACGCTATACAACAAAGTGTTGGTTATTCAGAAACAGAGCATGAATGTCATCTTCATTGGGCACTGTTCTTTATACGCGCCGTAAAGTAACGATGCATTGCCCCGAAAAAGAATGACTTCATCGGGGCTACAGCTATCATGCACCACTTTAGCTCGACTGCTGAAATACCCGCGCACAAGTTGTGCGTCCAAATCGAGTGTGATCTTAAGCTAAGCTCGGCTACTTTTTCCAATCTTTACCCACATTCCTGATCAGGAATGCCTGCTCGAGGGCATACTCACGGTATTTGCCAAAACGCCCCGAAGCTCCACCATGGCCGGAGTCCATGTCGGTCTTAAGCAGGAGTAAATTGTCATCGGTCTTGCGCTCCCGCAGCCGCGCCACCCACTTCGCAGGTTCCCAGTATTGCACTTGCGAGTCGTTCAGACCCGCGAGCACCAGTATGGCCGGATAATCTCCATTGCGCACGTTGTCATAGGGGGAATAGCTCAGGATGTAATCAAAGAACTTTTTATCATTGGGATTGCCCCACTCGTCATACTCACCGGTAGTCAACGGAATACTCTCATCCAGCATGGTAGTAACACAGTCCACCCAGGGAACATCAGCAATAATGGCCGCAAACAGATCCGGGCGCTCATTGGCAATCACCCCCATGAGCAACCCTCCGGCACTACCGCCACTGGCACAAAGCCGCCGAGAAGAGGTATATTTTTCCTTCACCAAGAACTCAGCACAATCGATGAAGTCGGTGAAAGTGTTCTTCTTGTTGAGCAATTTGCCATCATCATACCAGGCACGACCCATCTCCTGGCCGCCACGCACATGGGCAATCGCGTAAACAAACCCGCGGTCAAGCAAACTCACCCGGATACTGGAAAAGGAGGCATGCATGCTGTAGCCATAGGAGCCGTAGGCATAAAGCAGAAGCGGGCAATCACCGTCCTTCCGAAAAGCATCCCTTCGGTAAACAATGGAAAGCGGTACTTTGGTCCCATCACCAGCAGTGACGAAATGGCGCTCAGTGGTGTATTGCTCCGAGTCATAACCACCCAGCACAGGCTGGCGTTTGAGAAGCCGCCGCTCGCGAGTACGCATGTTATACTCATAAAGGCTGCTAGGTGTCTTCAGCGAGCTGAAGCCGTAGCGCAACCACTCGGTATCAAATTGCAGGTTGGTATCCGCCCAAGCCGAATAGGCTGCCTCGCCGAAATCGATGGTGTGCGTCTTGCCATCCTTTATCTCCCGTACGCGAATCCTGTTGAGCCCCTTCTCACGCTCCTCCAGAACGATGAAGTCATCAAATACCTCGAAATCACTCAAGAAAATCTCCTTGCTTCCGGGAGTCACTTCCTGCCATTGATCCTCGGTGGTTTTCAGTTCTGCTGTCCACATCAGGCGAAAATTCTCAGCCCCCTTGTTGGTGCGAATATAAAATCCGTCGCGAAAGTGCTCAATGTCATGCTCCAGTCCCCGGCAACGCGGCGTGAAAACCTTGAACTCTCCCTCCGGGTTGCCCGCATCCAGTAGCCGGTATTCATCACTGAGTGTCTGGCTGCATCCGATAATGATATATTTTTCGGACTGACTGCTCATCACATAGCAACTGAAGGTCTCGTCCTCTTCTTCATAAACCAGCACATCATCGGCACTCGGCGTGCCTAATCGGTGACGCCATACCTGATAATCACGCAACGTTTCAGGATCCTGTCTGGTATAGAAAAGGGTTTTGCTATCCGCTGCCCATGCATGACCGCCATCCACGTTCTCAATGCGGTCAGGCAAAATCTCACCGCTCTCCAGATCCTTGACCTGCAGGGTACGGATGCGCCGGCCGGTGGTATCAACGGAAAAGGCAATCAAGTTCTCGTCAGGACTGACCTCTCCCTCATCAAAGTCATAAAAACGGTGTCCCTTTGCCAATTCAGGCACGTCAAAGATGATCCTACCTGACTCTTCACTCGTATCGGCACGCCTGCGAAAATACCGAGGGTATTCACTGCCCTCTGTGTAGCGCGAATAATATAAATAGTTCTTCCAGCGTACCGGATACGTGTCGTCATCCTGCTTGATACGCCCCTTAATTTCCCTGAAAAGATCCTCCTGAAGTTCCTTGGTATCCTCCATCGCCAACTCTGTATAGGCATTTTCAGCCTTCAGATAATCCAGCACCTCGCGGTTATTCCGCTCTCGCAACCAATAATAGGGATCGCTGCGCTCAACACCATGTTCCCGGTGAACATGAGATTTTCGGGCAGCCAACGGTGCCTTGGGGAGATCAGCCGCCATCATGCCAGTGGAAACAACCAACAGAAGAAGCGCAACGCGAATCACCACTCTTCTCCCAAACCATGCCGGGCAGCGAGTTCCAGCAATTCTGGACGCATCGGCCACTCATCAGGACGCAGGCTCTCCTCGTGGCGCTTACTGGCACCTTTCAACATCATGCAACCAGTATTGTCACCAACATGGGCAACCTGCTCGACCTCATCGACACTTAACGGGTTCTCCTGCGGCAGGGCGGCAAAATCACGCAACAGGTCCTCTATCGGAAGGGCATCCTCCCCAGCCTCCTGAATAAAGGTTGGCGCCACGCTCTCCACCGGGGCATGAGCCAGGTTCCAAAGGCTTGCAAATTGCAGCAGGCTCAAGCCGTGGTGCTCAATGACCGGGAGCATCTTCTCTATTCTTTCAAGGCCTGCCTCCACCCAGCCCTCCGGCCGGTAGGCACGGTGATCGCCATCACGAAAGGAATGCCCGGCTTTCATCGTGCCGTGAAAAAGACCACCATAGTCCACCACCCTCGTAAGCACCTTGACGTCCGCCTTTACTGCAGCATCGAGTGTCAGTCGGCCGGGCCAGGGCTCAAGGGGATTAAGAATGATCATTGCCCAGTCAATGAGTTCTCCGAACTGCTCGAAGCTGTGAATGAGATCCAGCGTGAAACCATTGGCAGGTCCAGGTGCAATGCCCAGCCGGGCAGCAAGGCCGGTATCCTTGAGTGCTGACATCGCCTCCCAAACAGTGCCGTCAGCATAGCCACGTTCATCCGGGTTGTGCAGCATCACAAGGTCAAAGCTCTCCGCCCGGCAACGCTCGAGAGATTTCTCAGTCGCCATTTTTAGGTAAGCCTTGTAGTCATCACGGGATCTGAGAGCAGGATCGGTAAAGCGCGGATAACCACGTGAACCTTCACGCTTGCCCTCATAAATATCGTGTCCAAGCATGCCAACTAGGCAGTAGGTATCACGGTCTACGCCCTCAAGGGCACGGCCAAGCATCTCGTCGGCCCTCCCCACCCCATAAACATCGGAAGTTACGAATGTGCGGACTCCTGATTGGTAGGCAAGCTGCATGAGATCAATGAAGCGCTGGTCATCAAGCGCCTCGCCAAAATGCATGAAACGCCCACCTCCCCAGGTGCCGAACGCGGTTTGTGTCAAATCCATGGCGCCACTCTAGCGGGTTGATGGAAAAATGCCAGCAGGCAACGCAGACTTAAAGCCACAAATTGATGCTTTTTTGCCCGAAGCCGGTCAGGCTGCCCTTTTCCAGGAACATCATTCCCGGTTAACGCCGGTAATAAAGCCTCTGAGGCGCCACAAGACGGAAACGCACCGGTAAAGAAAAGTGACCGGAAGTCCAACCTGCATGGTAAACACCATGAGAATAAGCCGCATGAGAAAGGGTCAGCGGCCTATAAACACGATACGCAGCCGTTGAATAGACAGGCCTCGAATAGACATATCCGGGCTGGTAAACCGGGTAGCGCACCCGGCTGGCATTCGCATAGCTTCTCTTGGATCTGCCCGCCTGGTAAACGTATTTCCCAATCGCCCGGCCCTTGGAATCGTAATAAGTCTTCTTGATGATCTCGCCCGCCTCCACATCGGAGGAGAAATCAAAAAAGACCGCTGCTGCCAGAAAAACACACAGTCCAGTTTTCATGCCTTCATCTTACTTCTAGGACAAACCGAAGGCAAGCCCGTGGACTGAAACACATGACTGCACCAAAAGCAGCGGCTCACTGCCCTGAAACACTGATTGCAATGCGCCGGGTATGCGGAGCACGGCGATGCTCAAAGAGAAAAAGCCCCTGCCAGGTGCCAAGCACCATGCGTCCGTTAATGACCGGAATATTCTTGTCCACGTCGGTCAGGCACATACGGATGTGTGAGGGCATATCATCCCCACCCTCATAGGTATGGACGAAATACGGTGTATCCTCTGGAACCAAGTGGTCGAAGAAAGCATGCAAGTCCGTGCGCGCGGAGGGATCGGCGTTTTCCATGACCACCAGGGAACAACTGGTATGCTGCACGAAAACAGTGGCAAGACCGCGATCGATCCCGCTCTTGGCTACCGCGGAAGTAACCTTCTCGGTGATCTCATAGGTTCCCTTGCCATGGGTTGAAACGGAAAACTCTTCGGTATAAACGGACATTTGATTACGGGAAAACGACACCGGGGACAAAAATACCTCTTCACCAGAAGAAATATTACTGAGGATAGAACCTAAGTTTCCCCACCCCCAATTAAGGCAACCTAGTAGTAATAGCGAATCATATAGGAAATCTTTAGATAGCTAGATGGGGGGTGAAGGATCACAGTGAATAGCTCAAAAAAGAATGAATATCTCAACTTTGATGACAAGTGGCGCTGTCACGTCCATGTGCTTCGTCAGCATTAGCTATTTCTGAACAGTAAATCTGTTCCAATGACTCAATACTACCGTCTGGTAAAGCCGTCCGAGGATACAATCTCCAACAAAATGTCCCGCAACCGGAAGTTTGCATTAGCGGACCGCTCATAAAGCTGGTTGATATTCTTGCGGTCGCTATATGTGAGCTGTCGCGCCATTGCATAGGAGAGAATGTTTTCGATGAATGCTCTCGAGAAAATTTCCTTATCTTCCATCAGGATTTTCTTCAGGCCTTGAGGGCCCTCGAAGGCCCTGCCGTCCATGTGGGCCGTTCTCGTGTCGACGGGAAAACGTTCCCCTTTATTCTTGTTGGCGGTGTAGTTGCTCACGTCTGTGTACTGGTCTCGCCAGCGTCCCATTACATCAAAATTTTCCAGTGCAATTCCGAGGGGATCCATCTTCTTGTGGCACATATTACAACTGGCACTCTCTCTGTGTGCATCAATTGTTTCTTTGATAGTCTTGGTTTTCGTGGGGGGACTCAGTGCCGAGATCTCCAAGTCTTCGGGTGTCTCAAGAGGATCTCCGTAAAAACTCTTCAATACCCAGGCACCACGATAAAACGGGTTTGTGTATTCTCCATTGTTGGTTGTCATCAGCATGAATCCCGTCTGTGAGAGCAGGCCTCCTCGATATTGTTCCTGATCGCCTAGCTTCACTTTGGTGAACTTGGAGGTGATTTGCTTCGGACGGTAATCCTTTGGCGATATCTTGCTTGCCCCCGGTCGCTTCCCCGGTTTTGCAACCGGATGGCCGTGGATTCGATAGACATAGTTGAGCTCCGGCGTGATCATCACGAAATCAGAGTCGATGAAATTCTCTAAGCCCAGATTGCTCGAAAGAACCTCTTTAAAAAATGCAACCGGTTCCTTGCTGATTTGATCACGTACAAGGTCAAATTCATCCACTGTGAAAATACTCAGGTCAGGTTCGATGATCTTCAGCTTTTCCAGATCAAGCCACTGATAAACGAAGTCGTTGATAAACCGGTCTGCTCTAGGATCCTGAAGCATTCGGAGCGCCTGCTCTTGGCGGACCTTTGGACTCTTCAGTTTGCCCTGTTTTGCCAATGCAAACAGTGTGTCGTCGGGCAAAGTATTCCATAGGAAATAGGACAAACGTGCTGCAATTGCGAAATCATCCAACGGCCCGGATTCACCTTCTTTCTTAAAGATGAACTTCGGAGAACATAACATTCCGCGAATGCCTGCCTGTAGGCCGGAGTAAATGCTGTGGCCCTGAGCGAACTCTTTCTTTGCATGCTTGTAGAATGGATCCAGCTCGGCGTCAGAAACAGGGCGGCGAAACAGTTTCTCTGCAACCCTCTTCAAGATGTTCTGGCATGTTTCATAGCTAGCCGATGCATCGATGTCTTTACAGTACGTGTTGTAAAAGTGCGTCTTTGGAGGCCATGATTCGTACACAGGTCCCGAAATGGTTGCAGCTTCGATACAGAACATAGGCTGAGCACCACCTCCATTTACAGAATTGCATCTTAGAACGATCGTGTCAGTCGAGGACAGTGGCGTAATGAAACCTTCACTAAGATCGAATTCCTTCCAACCCGCATTTTTGTGGACTGCATTCACAATGCTTTGTCCGACTCCAGAATTCTTTCGCAGAACAAAGCTCATAGAATGATTGGTTTGAGATGTGTCGTTCGTATCCACCTCAGTGATGTCGGTGACAGCAGGCAACCTTTCTTGAGCACGGTTTCCTGGAATAAACTTGGCTTGGATGGAGAACCCCTTGGGAACTACTCGATAAATACCACTCGTTTGGACCGATGGATTGATTTTGATTTGGATGGACTGAGATGCAAAAACCAAAGGACGTGACGCTAGGGCCAGCGACGGTGCAAACCCATGAGTGTTGTCCTTGTGGCTATGTGTATCGATGTCAGTGTTTT
>CALCSP010000181.1 GCA_937893785.1 uncultured Verrucomicrobiales bacterium | reverse complement strand
TTAACCGCGGGCTTTACCACAACGGTACAAGCCTGCACACCTGCACATCCGGTTGCTGCAAACTTCGCTAGGAACATGAAAAGTTTATCTGTTTACCTTGCCCTGCTGCTTGTCGCCTCGAACCTGTGCCGCGGCAATGTCAATATACCTGCTCCGGATCAGCAGAAACCGATCCTTTTTTCCGGGGCGACCATTCACCCGGCCAGTTCCGCTCCTTTTGTAGGTTCCTTGTTGGCAGTGAAAGGCAAGATCACCAAGATCTTTAAAAAGGAAGAGCCTCTCGATGTGCCGGAGGGCACAATGGTCCTTAAGCTCGAGGGCAAGCACCTTTACCCGGCGATGATTGCCGCCAATACCGTGATTGGCCTGACCGAGATTAGAGCCGTTCGTGCCACCCGGGACATGATCGAGCCGGGACCGGTTAACTCCAACGTGCGTGCACAGGTGGCAGTCAACCCCGACAGTGAGTTGTTGCCGGTAACCCGCAGTAACGGTGTGCTTTTCGCCCTGAGTGTTCCAAAGACGCACGGATTGATTGCCGGGCGCTCGGCACTGATGCGAATGGATGGCTGGACATGGGAGGAGATGACGGCAAAGGCTTCAGTGGGAATGCATCTAAGCTGGCCCTCGGTGCCGGATCCAGATACCGCACGCAGTGCTGAAGAGAAGAAATCGCTCAATGATGCGATGAAGGCAGGCAAGAAGAAGCTTACCATGCTTACAGAGGTTCTTGAGAAGTCACGTGCTTATGACCGGGCCAAGACCGCAGGGGAGGCATCGCTTAAAACCGATCTGAGGCTTGAGGCACTCATCCCGGTAGTGCAAGGAAAGTTGCCCTTTTTTGTGCATGCGCACCGGCTGCCAGATATTATTGCCGCCGTACAATTTTGCGTGCGTCAGCAAGTGCGGATGGTGTTGGTTGGTGGTGCGGATGCGTGGCGAGCAGCCCCCCTGCTCAAGAAGCATGACATTGCTGTGATCGTGAGCCCGGTCAATGCACTGCCTGAGCGTCGCTGGGAGGATTACGATACGGCGATGCGCAATCCCCATGTGTTACAGACTGCCGGGGTGCGTTTCTGTATTGCCGGGCGTGGTAGTTCGATGGATGCGCCTCATGAGCGCAACCTGCCTTGCCAGGCGGCACGAGCTGCCTCATTTGGGCTGCCTAAGGAGGAAGCGCTCAAGTCGGTGACACTCTATCCGGCAGAGATTCTCGGGGTGGGTGACAGGCTGGGTTCTCTGGAAGTGGGTAAGGATGCGACCTTGATTATTACATCGGGTGATCCGTTGGAAATTACCACCAGTGTCAATGCGGCATTCATCAGTGGCAGGCCCATTGATCTTGCCAACAAGCACACCCGCCTTTATGAGAAATACCGCGAAAAATACCGTCGGCTGAAGAAGGCGAATGCAGGGGGATAATTCGAGTCTGGGGGGCGGATTTTACCTTGGCTTAGCTTGCGGTGATATTCTCACGGCACCCGTTTTCTGCCGAGCGTGATGCCGCCTCGAGGACCTGCATGCAGCGCAAGCCATCGAGGAAGTCCGGAGTGATGCTCGCGTTGTCACAGACTGCATTGATGAAGTCTGCCGCAGCGTGCACGAAGGCGTGTTCATAGCCGATGATGTGACCAGGTGGCCACCAGTTGCCGACGTATTCATGTTCGGGATCGGTCGCTAGGATCGTGGCAAAACCCTGCTCGGTTGCCGGTGCAGAGCGGGAAAAGAACTTGAGTTCGTTCATATTCTCAAGGTCGAAGATAATACTGCCTTCACTGCCGTTGATCTCAAACTGGTTGTGGTTCTTGCGTCCACTTGCATAGCGGGTGCACTCGAAGGTTCCAACGGCTCCGCTTTCAAATTCAACGTTCATGAGTGAAGCGTCGTCGACGTCCACTTTACCGGTGCCCTCGCCATCCGGGTTCGGGCGCTCAGGCACAAAGTGTGCTTTCAGGCAGGAGACGGTTTTGATCTCGCCCATCAGGTAGCGCGCTAGGTCGACGCTGTGCGAACCCAGATCGATGTGTGGACCGCCGCCGGCAAACTCATTGCGCAGTTGCCAGCGCATGGTGGTTTGCGGGTCAGCCAGCCAGTCCTGCTGGTAGGTTCCACGCCAGTGGTAAAGTCGGCCGAGCTTGCCTTCATCAATTAATTTCTTTGCCAGCCTGATCGCCGGGCAGCGCCGGTAGTTGTGGTT
>CALCSP010000180.1 GCA_937893785.1 uncultured Verrucomicrobiales bacterium | reverse complement strand
GTATCGGCATCATTGGGATCAGTGCCGTAAATAGTAATTTCCTGATAGTTATTTGTGCCATCGTTGTCGTTGTCCGCTCTGTCTTGCTCGAAAACCGCACTGATTGTCTTATCCGCGTCCATAAACAACAAGAGCGGGTTGTCATCCCCGGATGCATCCCCGGTCCAGCGATTGAATAAATAACCGCCATTGGCAGTGGCGGTTATTGTTACAGTTTCCCCGAGGTTGTAGGTTCCGGCAGCATCTTCATTTACTGAACCGTTGACAGGTGCACTGACTGTCAGCTCCATCGTTTGGTCTTTGACGCTGTATACGCTCACAAAGTCATTGCCCGCGCGAGTGTCGTCGGTAATTGCGCGCGAGGGTGCGAGGAATGCCAGTCGGCTACCATCGGCATTCAGGGCGGGAGTGCGCATCGCTCCTGAACTCCATATTGGATTACGGGTGAATGTTCCTCCAATTTGTAGCAATGAATCGTCTAAAATTTCATAGAGACTGATAAAGCCATCGTTGGTACCGCGCCCCACTTCCCAAGTTGAGCTCACAGCAACCCTTTTACCATTTGCACTGAGGGAAACCATTGCGCCTCGGGATTCATCGTTTTCCGGTAGTGCAATAGCCTGCCCGTTCTGGGACCAGTTGCCCTCAGTGTAGTCATATATGCGGACACTATTTGGCCCCATGATATCCTCGATGCCAGGAATGCCGCCATTTGCAATCGCCAAACGATTTCCATCCGCAGCCAAGTCTACACTGCCAATTAAACCGCCGACTGCATTGATATCCTCTCCCATTTGCGACCAGTCAGCCTCTAAGTATTCATAAACTCTTATACGACTAGGGTTGGGTTCTCCACCGAAGGCCGTGGAAGCAATTGCCAATCGGCTGCCATCTTCACTTAATGAGACACTGCTACCATTCCTTTCATTTCTTGCCGTTCCATAGATATCACTGCCGACTTTTACCCAGGCACTTCCCGACAATTCAAAGACGCGCACTAAGCCTTCATTCTCACCGCCTACAAGGTTTGCCTCACCCCCAATTGCAAGGCGTGTTCCATTTGCGCTCAACGAGATACTCGAGGTGTTCAGTCTAGATCTGGATACTCCATTCAACGGTTGTCCGAGTTGCTTCCAAGTTGTGTCTGAAAATTCAAAAACGCGGGTCTGGCCTATACCTGTTTGCCCGTCGGGGCTGGCATAGGGTGAACTCACAGCCAGCCGGCTGCCATTTCCACTTAAGGATAATTTCATTCCGAAGCCATCATTGCCAGGTTGGAACTCTTCAGTGACATCAAACCCGATCAGTTCTTGGCCAAGCTGCTGCCATTGGCTATCTGTCCACTTGTAAACACGGACAGTGCCGAAGTCTTTCCCGTTAGGGTTTCCAATGGCGACATGATCCCCATCTGCACTGAAAGAAAAGCCACGGATTTTCTGGTAATCACCATCTAGATCAGAAAAAACGATATCCGTGGTAGACCCAAGTGGAGTGAAGGTCTCGGAATCCTGAGAGAAAACAGGATTGAGCAAAGGCAAAGCGAAAAAAGCCCAGATGGTTGTGAGTTTTGTTTTTACTGCAGTCATATTGATGGAGTTTGTCTTTACACATTGCTCAGAAAAGAGATTTTTCCAGTGGCAAAACCGCTTATGACACGGGGAAAACTCTTCTGCAAGAGACCTTGTTTGGCGAGGCGGAACAGTGTTAGAGTAAAGGAATGCAACAGAGAACCGTCGCCTTTCTGGCACTGCTATTTTTTCTTCAAATCACTCCTGCCTGCTTAACGGCCAAACCCGAAACGTCAGCGCGCGGTGATACTGCAGCTGTGTGGAAAAGTCTCAAGGACGGGAATTCTGTTTTCACTCCGGCTTTGCGGTCAGCATATCTAAGATATGCAAGAGACAAGGCCATAGCCGATCTCAAGGCCAGAGAAATCACCCTCCCCGGCGAGTTCATTGACTGGGTGAATTCCGATCTCACGATGGTCACCGGCGTCTACGCTGCTCACGATAAGCCCGCTGATGTTCTTTTGTGGCTTTATTCCCTGCGCCTTGATCTGGGTAGAGAGAAGTTTGAAAAATACCGACAACTGGCACTGGCTGCAGCCCTGGTTAGCGCCAAGGAAAACATGGTTGCCGATATTAAATCCCGCTCGCCGTTGAAGCTGCATATTCCCGGTGACCCCCGCAAGCTGGTCGATACCAAGTATGCCGAGCGCGAGCTTGATGTGAATGATCACATTATCAATTTCCTGAATGAAAACACGATCGAGGAACCGATCGTGGTCAGTAAGAAAAAACAATCCAAGCTCAAGTATGATGCTCGGGGCATTGCCATTCCCGCTCCGGAGGAAAAGCAAGGTGCTCCAGCCAAGGCTCCTGTCGGCACACGGGTTCGCAGCCTTTATGCTTCTGACGTTCTGGCGAGCGGACAGTTGCAGTTAAAGTTTAATGCATACATGAAGTCCAAGGGCTTTAATGTCAGTATCGATTGCGGGGAAAAGGTCATCCACTGGGACAGCAAGGCGATGGTTCGCGGTGAAACCTATCGCAGGATTGACCAAGCCTATCAGTTGTTCAAGAAGGCGTATGAGGCTAAAGGGCTATTACCCCGGGAAAGGGACGCCTTTGCTACACCTGCGGAACGCTGCGTTTACCTTATCCGCAATGATGAATACCGCTTTCCACCACAGGTTGCCCAAAAGCGCAAATGGCCGCAGTTTCCGCTTACGGCCCCTTGGCCGTTGCTGACCATGCTGGCTGCCGACCGGCAACCCCTACGCGAGCGGGAAGAACGGTGGATTGCCTTTCGCGATCATGGCGAGTTCTACAAGTATGGTGAGTATATTGGGGGCATTGCGCAGCAGCACAGCATGCAATCCGCCCGTCGTCTGATGCCCTACCCATTTACTTACGGCACCATCCAGATGATGCTCAAAGATGGCGGTGTATGCGGCACAATGGGATCAATCTCTGCACGCGGTCACAATATTATTGGGGTCCCCTCCTCCCAGGCTACACAGCCGGGACATTGTGCGGTTGTTTATTTCTTGCACGATGCTGGCAAAAACACGTTCAGCTGCAAGGGAGGGCAGTATGCCACCGGGGGAGACGAAAAGACCGGCCCCTTCACTCCTTGGCCCTTCGAGCGAACCTTTAAACGCACTGGACGCAAAAACGGCTACGAGATTGCTTTTCATAACCGCAAGCCCATGGTTTATCATCAGAGTCTGGCCTGGGGAGTCAATTACAGCGTCTATTCCTTCATGGATGCGACAATTGCTCATTCGGTGTTCAACCTCCTTGCCCTTGAGCGGCATGCTGATGAGGGCATGAAGCTGTTGGAAAGCGGCATTGCAATGAACCCATACCATTTTCTCATAGTCGATACTGCTCAGAAAACAGCAAACTCCCCTGAGGGCCAGATTCGTTTTTGGAATCGGTTTGTTGACGCCTTGGGATCGACCAAGGGCAAGCCGGGGTGCCCGGTTGATGGGCTTTACAAAGAAACAGTGAAAACCAAAATGTTTGATCGCATTGCCGCACTTCCAGTGCCCAAGGACAAGGGGTCCGCGCAGGCAATTCTTTCCTTCCTTGAAGACTTGAAGTGTGAGCACAAAAAGGCCCTGAACCATTACCGCAAGGCCTTAGGCAAACCGTTATTGGGCTGATGAATGCCTGTGCGAACAATCAAAGGAATTGAAACGGGAAATTAGAAACTTCACATGCCAATATTAAATCCCATGCTCATCAAACGCTTTTCCAGTTTTTGGCAAATTTCAGCGCTCATTACGACCCAGACCCTTTTGATTTTCTCATCAGGGTCTGCTGAGTTACTTCTCAAAAAGGGGGATCGCCTAGCGATCGTAGGAGACTCAATTACTGAGCAGAAACAATATAGCCGCTTCATTGAAAATTACCTTCTGGCATGCACTCCGGAGTTGGAGCTTAAGATTTTTCAGTTCGGATGGAGCGGGGAGCGTGCACCCGGCTTTGCGCACCGGATGGATAATGACCTGATTCCCTGGAAACCGACGGTGGTAACCACGGCATTCGGAATGAATGACGGTAGTTACCGGGCATACAATGAGGCTATCGGAAGAAACTATGAGCAGGGTACGCGGAGGATTCAGGACCGGATGAAGGAAATTGGTGCCCGCATGGTAGTTGGCGGCCCAGGGCCGGTCGACCTTGACAGCTGGCGGCGTGACAGGCCTGATGAGGACAAGATCTATAATGACAATCTGGGTAAGCTTAGTGCCATTGCCGGTAGGTTGGCCAAGGAGCGTGGGTTTGTCTTTGGCAACCTGCATCCCATGATGATGAAGGTGATGGCTGATGCCAAGGCGGCAAACGGCGCCGGCTACCACGTTTGTGGCGGGGATGGCGTGCACCCTGCCGCCAATGGTCACTTGATCATGGCCTACAGCTTTCTTAAGGGGCTTGGTGTTGATGGAAACATTGGAACCATTACCGTGGACATGAAGGCTCAGGCGAGTGCCTCCGGGGGGCACCGGGTCATTGCTTCGGAGCCGGGGACGGTTGAGGTTGAGAGCTCCCGTTATCCGTTTTGTTTTTCCGGGGCGGAGAAGGACCCGAACGGCACCCGCAGCATCCTGCCTTTCCTGCCCTTCAATGAAGATCTCAACCGCTTCATGCTCGTGGTAAAGAACCTCGAGTCAGAGCAGGCAGAGGTCACATGGGGAGAGGCAAAGAAGACCTTTCCCCGTGCGCAGCTCGAGCAGGGCATCAACCTCGCCGCAGAGTTCATCGACAACCCATTTGTGGAGCCTTTCCAGAGGCTGGACCGGATCGTGCAGCAAAAACAGCAGTATGAGACCAACATGATCAAGCGTATCGTCACCAATTTCCGCCAGATCCGCAACGTTGTTGGCAAGGATGACGAGCTCGACGAGTTACTTGCCGGTGTTTATGGCAAACTTGGCATCAAGCAGGAGAAATATCAGGAGCAGGCACGTGCTTCAGTGCAGCCACTTCGCCACAAGCTGAGCGTGGCGGCCAAGTAATGGGGAAGGAGTTTCCCTGGCCACTGCCAGGGATTAAAAACGGAAGTTCTGGGCTTTCTCGTAGGGCTTGAGAGCTTCAACTTCTTTCTGGGCCTCTCCGCGATAGGATTGGATAAAAGCTTCAAGGGCAGCCGGGTTATCACGCGCATCAAAGGCCGTGAGGGCGGGGTCATTGACCTGTATCATCCATTGGCGCAACCTCGTGCGTAGCTCACTGATCAGGGGTTGCTTTCCTTTATCTGTTCCGATGAGGTTTTTCAGGCAGCCAGGGTCACTGCGCAGGTCAAAGAACTCTTCCACGGTGCGTAGCTCAAGGTGGCGCACCCGGGCGGCCATTTCCGGGTCTGTCTTGGCTGCCTGTTGCATGGCACTGAAGGCTTCCCCTCCGAGCCGGTCGAAGCGGCGCTTGCCATTGCTCCATGGGTTGAATACATATGCCGCTTCTCTGGTCAGGACTGAGCGCATTGGTAGCGCATCTCGGCCGTGGATATGGAAGAATTGGGCGAACACTGCATTTCTACCTGATTGCTTTTCTCCAAGCAGCAGTGGCACGAAGGAACGTCCGTCGGATTTCGGTGCTGGAACCCCGGCGATTTCCAGCAGGGTCGGCATCAGGTCCAGTGTGGTTATCATGTGCGCGGCATCGCTTGAACCCGGCTTTACCTTTCCCGGCCAGCGGATGATGAAAGGCGAGCGCACGCTGTCGACATAGCAATTGAATTTTGCTCCGGGGAAGGGCATGCCGTGATCGGCAAGGAAAATCACGATTGTATCCTCTTCAAAATCAGCGACTTTTAATGCTTCCAACACCTCCCGCACCATGTCATCGAGCCGGCGGACCGAGGTGCAGTATGCCGCCAATTCACTACGCACCCCAGGAAGGTCCGGTAGAAATGACGGGATCTTTACCTCGTTGGCAGAGAACATCCGTGATGCGGGTGCCCGTTCGTTGAGTGGATTGGTTGCCCTTCCTCCGCCAAAGGGGCGATGCGGGTCATGTGAGTTGGCCATCAGGAAAAACGGCTGGTTTGAGTTGCGCGCCATGTCGAAAAACTTCTTGGCAAATTTCCGGAAGACTGCCGGGTCACGACCCCAGCGGTTTTCATCTCCAGTACCCTGCCAGCGGTAAGTTACCGACCAACGAAACAATTCCTGCTGCCGCAGTGGCTTGCCGATGATGCCGCATAGATACCCTGCCTGGTTGAGCAATGACGGCAGGTTTGGTGTTCCAGGCTTGATACGCTGGAATCCTTCCGCCCCGTTGTTTTGCGCATACAGGCCGGTAAGCATGACACTGCGCGATGGTGTGCAGATGGAGACATTGACATAGGCATGTTGAAAGCGCATGCCCTGCCCCGCCAGGAGGTCGATGTGCGGGGTGATACCGGGTGCGGCACCACCGAAGCATCCCGGCGTGTCCCAGTTCATGTCGTCGGCGACAAGCATCAGGATATTGGGTCTTTTCTTTGGCGCAATTTGCTGTGGCCACGCCGGAGTGGCAATGGCCTGCAGGCTGCATAATACGGCCAGTATGGTGAGCTTGCTGGTCATTTGAGCGTCATGATCCAGGCTGACAGGTCTGCCACGTCCTGCGGGCTCAAGGTATAGGCAAAACTGGAGGGCATGCCGGAGTGTTTGGCATCGGCCCGCTTGATGATTTCATCGGCCTTTACAACCACGCGCTCGCCATTGGGAAGATAGATCTTCAGGACCTGCGCTGTTTCCTCCTGAATCATGCCGAAAAGCTCGCGACCGTCCTTTAAACTGAGGCTGGTTTGCTGGAATCCCTCCACGATGTAGGCATCCGGCTCAAGGATGGATTTGATGATGTAGCCTAGGTCCTGGCGTTTGTTGATTCCCATTAGGTCGGGGCCGAGGACAACCCCTTTGCCCTGAACCTGGTGACAGGCAAAGCAGGTGCCACGCCCGAAGAAAAGTTCTTTTCCGT
>CALCSP010000179.1 GCA_937893785.1 uncultured Verrucomicrobiales bacterium | reverse complement strand
GACAGGAAATAGTCTGATGGGAAATCATCACTGATTGCTTTGCGCATGAAAACTAATCTTCCTGAGAAAACCCGTTTTCTGCACCGGATGGCACCGACTCCGCTGGTTGAGGTGCGTCTTGATCCTTCTGGGCCAGCCATATGGTGCAAACTAGAGTTTCTCAATCCGAGCGGATCTACCAAGGATCGTATTGCTCGTCATATTCTCGAGAAAGCATGGAGACGTGGTGATATCGGCCCCGGAGCAACAGTGGTTGAGGCTTCCAGTGGATCAACCAGCATTGCCTTTGCTCTAGCCTGTGCCCAGATGGGATTGCATTTCATTGCCTTTATACCGGATGCGGCAACCAGCGAGCGAGAGTTGATTATTCGCGCCTACGGCGGTCAAGTTCACCGGGTGAGTGGTGGCATGTCCCGGGTTTTGCAGGCAGCGCATGATGCCGCCAGCGAGAATGGATGGTTTCCGGGGCAGCAGTTTTCCAATCCCGACAATACCGAGGCGCATCGTATTTATACCGGGCCTGAGATTCTCTCACAGATTCCCGGTGGGGCGGTGGATGCGGTGATTAGTGGTGTGGGAACAGGTGGCACTCTGCGCGGGCTACACGAAGCCTTTTCAGGGGCGGGTTGTCAGGTTGAAGCTTTTGCGGCGATTCCCCGGCAGGGAGAGATGTTTGGCTCCAATATTGAATGTTGCAGCCTAAAATTCAGTTCTGATGTGCCGGGTGTGGTGGAGGGTGTCTCCGAGATTTATAGTCAATGGAAGACAGATGCCATCATTGAACTTGAGGTGAGTGATGAGGAGTGTCTGGAGTTGACCAGGAAGCTTTGGTCCATGGGTTTTCCGGTCGGACCTAGTTCGGGGCTGAATCTGGCGGCTTCTCTGCAGGTTGCAGAAAAACTCGGGGAAGAAAAATCGATCGTCACGGTTTTCCCCGATCGAATGGAGCGATATTTTTCACACAAGGTCTTTGCAGGAATCAACCCGCCCGAAACACATGAGGGTTAAGAGATCTTATTTGAAAGTCTTAAGCACTTTGCGCTCCTTCACCGGATACCACCCGTCTATTTGCTTTGCCAGCCTTGCAACCACGTCACCGTGCTGAGCGGCGCGATTGACTTTCTCGTGGGGATCCTCCTTCAGGTTGAAGAGTTGCGGGCGTTTTTCAGTACGCGGGTGGGTGCTCTTGTATCGGTTCACTTCGCCATCGTAAGTGAGCAGAAGTTTCCAATTTCCCTCAATCACCCAGCGAAAGAGTAAGGATGCTTCGGGGTTTTTTAGGTCCACAATGTCATGGGCAAAGCTCTCGCCGAAAATCGATTTGCGTGTAATCGGCTTATTTCTGGTCAGGTTTTCCATGAGGTTAAGGCCGGGTAAGTCTTTGGGCATCTTTGCCCCAGCGGCGGCCAGAATTGTGGGCACAATATCAATGCTGCTGGTGAGCTCAGTGCGTTCACCGGAGGGAATTTTACCCGGCCAGGAATACATGATCGGCGTGCGAATTCCTCCCTCATAGGGAGTTTGCTTGGAGCGGGACGGGGTGCGGGAATATCCATTGCCATTCGGGTTCTGGATCCAGCCATTATCCGTGACATAGATCACCAGTGTGTCCTTGCGCTTGCCGGATTTATCCAGGATCCCCAGAAGTTCTCCGCAGGTTTCATCAAACCATTCGCACATGGCGTAATACTTGGCGATTGGCAGCGTACGTCCCTCTGCCTGGTATTTTTTTAACAGCCTTTGGGGCGGATTGTGAGGAGTGTGGGGCAGGAAGGGTGCATACCAAATGAAGAATGGTTTTTGCTGTTTATCGGCAATCCCGATAAAGTCACTGATTTCTTTCATGCCCTCACGGCCGATTTTCAGGCCGTCATCTCCGTGGCGCCCACCCCTTTCCGGGAAACCGCGTGTCATTCCGTGGGTGAATCCTCCGTGTTTATAATTACCCTCCCAGAACTTGCCACTCTGGTGACTGAGATATCCCTGTTCACCAAGAAGTGTTGGAACAGTTTTAAATTTCTCAATATAGGAGATGAGCTGTGCTCGGCGCTCATTGTTCAGCTTGGGGTCGCGCTGGGTATACTTGGGAGATGGATCATTGCCGGTGATTCCGTGAGTGGATGCGTAGTGTCCGGTAAGCAGGGTTGCGAGGGAGGGACGGCAAAGTGCGGTGGGAACATAGCCACGTCGGAAAAGTGCACTCTGGCCAGCCAGCTTGTCGATATGTGGAGTTTTGATGGCCGGGTGTCCCATGAACGAATAGTCGGTCCAGGACTGATCATCAGAGATAATCAGGACAATGTTGGGCTTGGTTGCCGCAACACTGAGGCATGATGTAACAACGGTAACGAGAAGTGAGAGAAATAAATGACGCATTGGCATAGAGCCTAGCATCAATCTGCCCTGCTTGAAAACAACTGATTGGCAAGGAATGCGCCGCACAGAGCTCCCAGACAAGGGGCAATGATATAGACAGTGAGCCAACCGTAGCCATTTACCGTGAAGGGCACTTCCCCCCATCCTGCCATTGAAGAAAAAATACGTGGGGCAAGATCGCGGGCGGGATTAAGCCCAGCCTGGGTAATTGGGGCAAAGACACTGATGATGGTGGTGAGGCCAATGCCGATGGCAATTGGTGTCATCGGCCCCGTCCCGGACTTGTTGTTGCGCGCTGTAAACCCGAATACAACCAGAGCAAGCATCAGGGTGCCCATGAACTCAGCAAAGAAGGCATTCAGGTGAGAGATTCTCTTAAAGTCAGATTCCTTGAGGGGTTGGCCACCCGGGTCGGGAAAGTATTCTCCAAAGATCATGGCGCTTGCCTCACTTCCCGGCATCCCGCGGGTAATATGGTTGGTGTCCTCAAAGACAGTAATTGAGCTATTAAACAGCAGGAAAACCGCGCAGGCTCCCAGAAAGGCTCCAATGAATTGGGCAAGGATATACCCGGGAACTCTTTTGGCAGGGAAACCCCGGAAAACGGCGAAGGCAATGGTAATAGCCGGGTTCAAATGGGCTCCACTGTGCTCGGCAGCAATGAAAATAGCGCATGAGAGACCCAGTCCCCAGACTGCAGCAATCTGGAACATGCCCACGGTCGCATTGAGGGCGACAGCAGTGGCAACGACGCCAAGCCCGAATAGCACCATGACAAAGGTGCCCAGCACTTCACTGGCAAACCATCTTGGAATCATGATGTTTCTCCGGAAGCATTTTCTCTGATGCCCGAGGCATAGGCCTCGAAGACAAGTCTGATTCGATCGCGAACGATTCGGAATGCCTCCATGATTTCCTCCTCACTTCCTTCTGCATGCGCGGGGTCATCAAATGCCCAGTGGTAGCGGTTTACCTGTCCGGGAAAGGTTGGGCAGGCCTGATCGGCATTCCCGCACACCGTGATTACTGTCGTGATTTCTCCATCAAGGAAGGTATCCATGTGCTTGGAGCTATGTGTGGAAATATCAATGTTGATCTCCTTCAGCGCAGCAATGGCTTTCGGGTGCACATATCCTGCAGGCTCAGACCCGGCACTGTGCACTTCGAGTAGGTCACCGGCAGCTTGGCGCAGGATGCCCTCAGCCATGTGGCTACGGCAGGAGTTTCCGGTGCATAGGATAAGGACGCTTGGTTTTGGCATGATAAACAAAAATCAGCTGGAAGTGGGGCAGCAGGCTGCAGAGGTATCGGTTGCTTGTAGGCGCTTAATGTCTGCTATAAATACCGGGTCCTCACGGCTGAGATCCTGCAGGCACTTGAGATTTTCCTCGAGGATCGGGTTGGGTGCACTGGAGATGCGGTAGATCATCCAGTTGGCGCGTCGCTCACTTTCCACCAGATGGTGGCTTTTAAGGTAGGCGAGATGCTTGGAAATTTTTACCTGAGATTCTCCCAATACCTGCTGGATATGGCAGACACAGAGGGCATCCTCGCCGAGAAGGTTGAGGATTCTCAAGCGAGTGACGTCACACAGGCATCGGTATACCTGGCAAAGGTCATCAGAATTCATGTCGTGTATATACCTATAAAGGAATATACCTGCAAGGGAATATAATTGCCAAATGCACTGACAGCAGTCCTTAATGAAGCATCACGATGTCCATGAAAAAGTTCATTTACTTACTGTTGTTACTCATTACTCCCTGTCTTTCGGTGCGCGGGCAGGGTGAGATGCCCAACATCCTCTTTATCCTTGCTGATGATCTGGGCTATGGCGATGTGGGGTGCTACAACCCCGAGTCGAAGGTGCCGACTCCCCACCTTGACCGGATGGCATCTCAGGGGATGCTTTTTACCGACGCGCATAGTCCTTCGACGGTTTGCACGCCGACCCGTTATTCGATTCTTACTGGGCGCATGGCGTTTCGCACCGGCATGCGCGGGGTTTTTACCGGGGCTGGTGGGCCATGCATGATTGAGGAGGAGCGTCTCACCCTCGGGGGAATGCTGCAGCAAAGGGGATATGAGACGGCGCTTTTTGGCAAGTGGCATGTGGGTATGACCTTCTTTGATAAGGATGGTAAGCCGATTAACGAGAATGGCCTTGAGGCAGTCAGGAGGATTGACTATTCGAGGGCCATGCCGGATGCCCCGATTCACCGAGGCTTTGATCATTTTTTTGGCAGTGTTTGCTGCCCGACTACAGACTGGCTGTATGCGTTCATTGATGGGGATCGCATTCCCGTGCCACCGACCGGGATCATTGATCGGGGACCGTTGCCAAAACACGCCTACTCGCGCGACAACAGGCCGGGCATGATTGCCCCGGGTTATTCCATGGAGGAGATTGATCTGCAGTTTCTCGAAAAGAGTCTGGCCTTCCTCGATGAGCACGCACGGAAAAAGGAAAAGAAGCCATTCTTCCTGTTTCATTCCACGCAGGCTGTGCACCTGCCATCCTTTCCTGCCGATGCGTTCAAGGGCAAGACCAAGGCCGGGCCGCACGGGGACTTTATCTTTCAGCTGGACCACGTGGTGGGTGAACTGCTCAAGGCGTTGGACAGGCATAAGCTTGCGGACAACACATTAGTGATTTTCACCAGTGACAACGGCCCGGAGGTGCCGACCATCCTCGCCATGCGCCGTGATCATAAGCACGACGGGGCTCGTCCCTGGCGCGGAGTGAAACGCGACCAATGGGAGGGAGGGCACCGTGTCCCGTTCATTGCGCGCTGGCCTGGTCGCATCAAGGCCAACTCAAGGAGTGACCAGGTTCTCTGCCTGACCGACATGATGGCAACCTGTGCCGCGCTGACTGGGGCTAAAATCCCGGCAAAGGATGGCGAGGACAGTGTTAATATGCTACCCGCCCTGCTCGGGAAGGATCAGGGCAAGCCGATCCGCCAATACACCCTGCATCAGACCATCAGTCTGGCCCTCGCTATTCGACGCGGTCCCTGGAAGTATCTTGACCACAAGGGATCCGGTGGGAACAACTACAATCGCCCGGGCACCTGGGGAATGAAGCAGTATGTGCTGCCTGAAAAGGCTCCCGATGCCCTGGGGCAGCTTTATAACTTGGAGAGTGACCCCGGCGAGACCACCAATCTTTACTTCAAGAATCCGGAGATTGTCCGGGAGCTGAAAGGCAAGCTTGAGGAGTTCAAGAAGAGCGGGCGTAGTGCACCGCTTTGATGGCTATGCTGGCTCAGGGGCGATTTTTTCCCAGAGAGGTGAGGTAGCGCATTAGGTCGACCATCTCATCACGGCGCAGTGAGATGGTTAGTCCCGGTGGCATCAGCGAGACCGGACTGGTATCGGTCTTGGCAATATTGCTGTTGGGAATGGAGACCACGTTGCCGGTGGGGTCACGCAGCAGGAGTGCTGTGCCGGTTTTGCGCTCTACCAGGCCGGTCATCACCTGGTTGTCCCTGGTGGTGATCATAGCCGTTTCATACCCCTGTTTGATGGCACTGCTCGGATTGATGAGTGACTCAAGCAGGGACTCGGGTGTCATGTAGCTACCGACAGTTGAAAGGTCGGGGCCAAGTTTTCCACCCTCGTTGTTGATCACGTGGCATGTCGTGCAGAGCATGGTCTTACGGTGATAAATCTCGCGTCCGCGTTCGGCGTTGCCCGACTTGGCGGCCTCGGCAAGCAGGGTGGAGCGTTGTTCGGCTGTGAGGTTCTGGGCCAGTGGCTTGATGTCAGCGGCAGTGTTCAGTGCGCTGATAAGCCTAGGTAGTTCGCGTCCGGAGGCGCGGGCCAACCTGAGGCCTGCAATGGCAACGGGTTTACTCAGCTTGGCAGGGCCGAGTTTTTCAGTCAGAGCGTCTGCTCCCTCGCTGCGGGCGATAAAGGCCGAAAACAGGTTTCTGGCATCATCGAGTTGCTTTTCACTGATACCAGCAAGGAGCTGGACGGCCATGCTAGCCGCCTGCTTTGCATCGGATCCGGCCCATGCGGCAATGGCAGCGCTGCGAAGGATGACCGATTGTCCATCGGTGGCAAGTTGCTTTAGGTCGCTTGCAGCACCGAGTTGTGCCAGGGCTGCGCACAGAGCCGTAGCTTCAGGGCTGGCTATGTTTTGTGCTCCTGCCAGGGCGATGAGTTTTTCCCGTGCGGTAGCAACTTTCCAGGTTCCGCAGAGGGCGGCGGCGGCATTTCGAATCGCGTTGTCCTTGCTGTCGAGGAAGGTTGTTACGGTTTCCGGCTGTCCTGGGCGCTTTGCATTGGTGACAGCGCCCGTTGCGATGGCGGTAAGCAGTGCGGGTTTTTTTCGGGCCATCTCCAGCATGGATTCGATCTCGGCACTTTGCCCGAGGGCGGCTACGTTGGTAACGGCCTGAGGCATATCCGCTTCAGCAATACCACCTTTCTGGATGACTTCGACCAGGGCGGCAATGGCGCGGGCATCGCCCACTTCCTTAAGAGCGTAGGCAAGTCGTGAGGGATCGCCATCAAAGACAGGTTTCCCGGATTGCATCGCCGGCAGCCACTTGTCTCGCAGGGCCCTCACTGTTAATTCCAGCGAGTAGGAAATATTATTGTCGGTCTTGCTGGCCAGAGCCCGCAGGGCAACGCTGGCTGCTTCGGCGGTGCCGAGTTCCCGCAGGGCATTGATTGCTTCCAGTCTGACCTGCGGGTGGGGATCCTCAATTGCCTTTGCAAACAGGGTGATTTTATCAATTGGTCCGGCCCGTGGGCTCCAGTTCGATACTGCCCGCACTGTAGCGGCCCGCACCTGGGGCAGGGGAGAGTGAAGCAGTTGCTCGGCCAGAGTGGGCTCGGCAGCGCGCAGTGAGACAATCAGCCATAGTGCCTCGAGGCGATGATGCTCATAGCCGGGGTCGCTTTGATCAAGCTTTTGGATCCATTCCTTAAGAACAGGAACGAGCTTTTCCGGAGAGTGGGTGGCTAATTCCCTGCGCGCCTGGTTACGATTGTATTCAGCAGGCGACTTGAGCAAGTCCAGCAGATCCTCGGCCCGGGCACCGGCGATCTTTTCACGTTTAAGCAGCGGTCTTGACTTTGCGGTAACTCGCCAGATGCGCCCATGGGACTTGTCTCGTGAGGGGTGATGGAAGTCGACTT
>CALCSP010000178.1 GCA_937893785.1 uncultured Verrucomicrobiales bacterium | reverse complement strand
TGTTGGCAGAGTTCGATCTGGAACTGCCCGCAGTGGCAGTTAATTTGTAAGGGGCCGGGAGAAGCTACCTTCTATTTCCAGTAATAGTTCGTTGCGGCAAATGTCAGCATGAAGAAATCTGGTGCACTGGATGCCACTTGTTCCGGTTGTTTTCCGAAATAATCCCGTGGCCGTTGCAAGGTCTTCACTGTTTCGGAGATAAAACGTGAACTCGCGGGTTATGTCCTGACTGTTGTGTCCAAGTGCGGCAGGAAATCCAAGGGTGGTGCTCACCAGATGCATGTTGTCGAGGGTTGTCTCGTACTGCTTGATGAAGTCATTGTTGCCGAGGCTTTGATCTTTCTTGATGCTAGCTGTTCCGGACAGGTGTGCCATTTGTACACCATCTATTGTGCCACTCGAACCTCTGGTGAAGCTGGGTGATTTCGGGCCGTGCTCAGGCGGATACTTGTAGGCAGGTGTCTGTTCCGGGTTTTCCACGTTCTGCATGACTTCGTTTCCTGCAATGAATGCGACAGCAAGTGATGTGCCTTTTACGCCAACAGCTGATGCGGGGGAGATACGGTTTGAGTAATGTTTGCCGTAGGCTGAGACAAACGCCTGATGACGGCCGATATTAAAGGAGCGATAATTTTCCAACCTATTGCACTCTTCGTTAATACTAGGAACATAGTTCCATATCCTGTGGATTTGGCGAGATCCTGTAAGTTTGATGAGTGTATTGTAGAGTTCTAGGGCGGGGTTCTCGGGTGATTTTTCTACTTCCATGCACGCAATTCCGGCTATTTGATTTTCCTTCTCGCCGATAATGAAGCCGTCTTGTTCATTGATGCTACTGCACTGATCAAGCAGTGTTTTGCATGATGGTCCGCCAAGCAGAGGGATTTCCAGTGTCAGGTCAGCGCCCCGTTCGCCGATTGCACTGGATGAACGGGAGCCGCCAAACTGGATATTGACCGACTTTCCTGCGGGAGGTTCCTGCATTTTAATGCCGCTAATTAGTGGGAGTGCCATAATAAGTCAACCGATGGGTTTTCCTCTTTGTGTTCATGTCGTGCAAACTGTAGATATGGACACGGAAAACTCTTTATGCCCCGTCGTTATTTTTTCCTATGGCTCCCGATAGTGATTGCCCTTGGCGCAATTGCGGTGACAAGGATTTCCTTCAATGTGGATCCTTTGGATGTGCTGCCTGATGATGCTCGCGGTGTTAAGGGGTTGCGTGTTTTTGCTGACCAGTTCTCGGGTAAGGGTGAGCTGATTATCACCCTTGATGGAGGCATGGTGGAAGTGAGTTCAGAGGCGCAATCTCTGGCAGATTGCCTGACTAAATCCGAGGAGTTGGTTTCATGGGTTGAGTGGCAGCCGCTATGGCAAGAGGATCCCGAGACGGCTTCGCAATTGCCTGCGTATGCGTGGTTCAACGGTAGTTTGCAAGACTTGGTGCGCCTTACTGATCAACTTTCCCCAGAGCGTATTTCAAATACGATTGATGACGTGTTGGAGAAGCTGCGCTTCGGACTTGATGGGGAGGTTCTCGCCATGGCAGCTTATGACCCTTTCGGGCTATTGCGTCCCTCTGGGTTCAGCAGTGGGGGCGGCAATGATGCAGGGATTTCCAGTGGTGGAAAATATGCATCCATGGATGGGGATTTTAGAGCCATTTATGTTGGAGCTCCCAGAGAGGGCATGAATTATAATGAAGCATCCACCTGGGTAAATCGCGTCAGGTCCGTGGTGGAGCAGTGGCGAAAGGATAATAAGGTCTCAGAGGAACTGCAGATTGGTTTTACCGGTGAGCCGGCTTTTTCCGCAGAAATTGGTAGCGGGATGCAAAGGGACATGAGCGGTTCGGTTTTTGCCGCTCTGGCTTTGATCCATATTGTATTCTGGTTTTTTCACAGGCGATTACTTCCGCTTGCAGCGATTTTCTTTACGTTGGTGATGATCCTCTCTGTCACGGTGATTATCGGATCCCTGGTGCTAGGGAGGATCAGTGTGATGAGTGTTGGCTTTGCTGCCATTCTCATTGGATTGGCTGTTGATTATGGAGTGGTGC
>CALCSP010000177.1 GCA_937893785.1 uncultured Verrucomicrobiales bacterium | reverse complement strand
TCGAGGGAAAAAGTCCAATTACTCAGCAGGTTGAGTTACAGGATGGAGTTCAGTTTACCGACCTTACTTTCACCCCGGACGAAAGTGCATCCGGCACGGTGAAGCTTGAAGTGAACACACCCATCCGCTCCGGCGAAGCCTCCGATACCAACAACAGCACTACCCATAAGGTCCGTATCCTTGAGGAAAAAATCAAGGTCCTATACATCGAAGGAATGCCCCGCTGGGAATTCCGATACCTGCGCCAGGTTCTTCTGCGGGATCCACGACTGGATGTGCAGTTTTACATGACACAGGGTGACCCTACGCTCGCACAGACATCCAGCCAACACATCGGGCGTTTCCCTCAGAACAAAGAAACCGCATTTGGCTACGACCTTATCATTATAGGTGATGTACCTGCAGGTAAATTCACCACGGACGAAATCAAGCTGATCGAGGAACTCGTAAAGGAACGTGGCGGATCCCTGCTCATGATTGCCGGGCCAGTAGCGGCTCCTGCCACTTATAAGGACACACCGATTGCAGATATCCTTCCAGTCAAGATCGGCACAGGTAGCTGGGAAGCTGTCAGCGGGAACTACAACCCGGTAGTCACACCTGCAGGTCGTGAGAGCCAGTCCACATCACTCGCCCTTTCTGATGAAACCACCGACCGAATCTGGTCGAACGTTAAGCGAATGGGAATTCTCCCGCCACTTGACGGAGCCAAGCCTGGCGCAACCGTCTTATTAACCCACTCGGGTAAATCAGAAGGATTTGACCAATATCCGCTGGTCTCATGGCAACGCTTTGGGGCAGGGAAAAGTCTTTTCGTAGCCACTGAAGATTTGTGGAGAATGCGCCTTGAGGTCGGGGATCGGCACCACGCGCGCTTCTGGGCTCAAACCATCCAGTTCCTGACTCTTTCACGGCTACTTGGGCAAAATAAGCAAATTACTCTTGAAACCAACCGGGCAACATTCAGCGCAGGAGATACTGTACAGATTTACGCTAACGTGCTGGATCTCTCCTTTGACCCGGTCAATGACCCGGATGGATACACGGTTATCTTGGAACGAAAAGGCGCACCTGACTCTGCCTCTGAAGTCACCCTGCAACCTGTTGATGAGGAAAATTCACCTGGAATCTACTCTGCCGCACACATCGCAGGTGAGGATGCAACCTACGTGATCAAGACACAATCCACGGACGAAACACGCTCCAACACCACTGAGTTTGAGGTTGCTACCGTTGCGCCGGAGACGAGGGAAACCGGTGCACGTCCGGATATTGCCAAGCAAATTTCCGAACTCTCCGGCGGCAAGTCGATTAATCCATCAGGACTTGGCGGATTACCCGGTCAGCTTGGAGAGGAAGGTCAACTGCAAAGAATCAAGACAATTGAACGTGACCTATGGGATATTCCACTGTGGTTTCTTCTCATCCTGTTGTTCGCCGGAATTGAATGGTTCCTACGACGCCGCGAAAACCTTATCTAATCATTTAGTAGAGCCGATCAATTAATAATAAGATGCCAGATTCCACTGACAGAAAAATCGAAGATAAGCTCAGAGAAGCCCATGCTGAACAGCAGCGTTTCGTTTGGACCCGGGGTATTATACGGCTTTTAGTATGGTTGCTTGTCCTGATCCTTACCGACCTCTTTATCGACTGGATTATTCTAGGTGGAGATGCTGGAAGTGCTTTTGGCCCAATGCTTCTGGTGATAAATATCGGCATTCTTGGTTACGTGGCATGGTATGAACTCATTCGTCACCTGAAAGAATATGACGAACTGCTCACTGCGCTCGATGTCGAAGAGAGGCATCCGGAGCTCTCTTCACTTCTAGTTTCTTACACACAGCTTAGAAATACTTCCGAGAATCAGGCGAATGTTTCCGAAGAATTAATCCAAGCAATGAGAGAGCAAGCCGTTGACAAGTCTTACTCGATAAATTTCAAGAAAATCGTCGATTTTGGCCAACTCAGGACCCTATTCCTTGTCTCCTTAGGGATTATTGTGCTGTTCAGTGCAATCAGCTTCAAGTGGAAAACTCACGTCAATACACTCATGCAACGCCTTGTTGGAGCGGATGCAGAATACCCAACCAATACGGACATTACCGGTGTTGATTTCCAGAAAGTCGTCCAGTTTGGCAATTCCGTGTCAGTGACTGCAACCTGGGACAAAAAGCCACCGGAGAATGCCTTCATCTATACCCGCCCTGTCGGTAATAATGAGGCAAAATGGAAACGGCTTCCCATGAAGAAGACCGAAAATGTCATAAAAAGTTTTAACCGGGAAATTAAAGGACTCACTGATGACCTACGCTTCTACGTCGAGATTAATGATGATGAAAGTGAGGAATTCCGTGTCCGGGTGATTAAGTCCCCGGAAATCTCAAAATCCACCGTCACGCTGAAGTATCCCGAGTATATGAAGCGAGAAGATCTAGAGCTCGACCAATTGACTTTCGAGGCTCCGGAAGGCACCACAGTCAGTTGGCAATTGCAGTCTGACTCAAAGGTAAAAAATCTGGAAGTTGTGGATGCCTTAGACGGAAAGAAAATCAAAGATGCAACGATTAGCGGTGATGATAGCAATATGATCAGCTTTGATATGCTGGCAGACAAGGCAATCAATTACAGCTTCCGTTGGACTGAAGGGATGAGTGCTCAATACGGAGATGCCAAAGACTTTATCTATGATGATGTGCAGCACAGCATTCGCGTCGTCTCCGACACGATTCCAAAAGTCGAGCTAATTCGACCTGTTACCGACGGCCTAGCAACAGTGAACAAGAAAATACGCATCGCCGGCAAAGCCTCTGATGACCATGGACTGGGTCAGGCTTGGCTTGTTTATCAAATTGATGGAAGTGCTGATATCCGAAAGCCCATCATGGACTTTGAGGGTAAAAAGAGTGGTGATATTGAGCTGACTTGGGATATTTCCGAAGATATCGAGGATCTCAAGCCTGGAGTAAGAATATCCTACGCTCTTGAGGTCAAAGACCTTTATCCTAGCCCAGAAGGCACGGTTCCTCACCTTCGCCGCTCCATATCCCGGCAAATAGAGGTTGTCGAACCGGACAGGTACCTGCAATGGTATCGTTCAGAACTTGCAGCCCAGAATGATGAGCTGAAACGTGCTAGAGAGATTGAAGTAACTGCATCTGCACAAGTCAAGCAGCTCAGAGAACAGGAGGATGAAAGCAAATGAAAGTATTGATGACTAAAATAATACCGGCTAGCCTGCTGATGTTGGCATTCAATGTTACTGCTGTAACCGCACAGGATGAAAACAAACAACAGGGTTCTGATGAAGCACCTCGGGGTGAAGCGCAGTCGCAAGGCAATCCTGACCTTCTTCAAACCGGCGCGCGCCTTTTGACAGAGGAACGGCGCCAGAGCGATGTCCGACGCCGAACGACTAAAATTGCAGCACGCCTTGCTTGGCTTCTTAGGGATCTGGATGAAAACGGACTCCTCGAAGAGGGGGGCGGCAAAGAACTCAATGATGACCGAAAGGTTCTCAAGGAGGTCGGCGAAAAGGATATACCAGCTGTTGGGGCAAAGCTTCGCAGTGCCCGCAATGAACTCAATGGAGCATTGCCGCATATCAGGGGTGCGGAAGAAAATATTAATCAGGTTATCACGCGACTTGACGAGGTAATTGAAGGGGTAAAGACAATCCTCGTAGATGACCGTCTACTCAAGGAGATCACCGAAATCATTAGGGATCAGGAAAGGGTCAAAAACGGCACTAAGGAATGGGGGCGACAAAATCTCATCAACCCTTCTGGGTCCACGCTTGACCGAGGAAGGCTTTCGCGAGCTCAGGAGTCGACAATTACCCGTTATACAGAATTCTTTGATTTGCTGATAAAGTCTCGTGAAGCAGCCGGGGAAGACAAGGTCGGTGACGGAACCACCGGATCACGATTCAGTAAGGCAGAAAAATCCCTACTCGACAGTAAACCGGAGGTGGCAATGTCTAATGCGGTTGATCAAATCCTTGACACAAAAGCCGGAGGAGCGGTGGGAGATCAAGAGAAGGCCCTCGAGTCGTTGCGTGCCGCCCAGCAAATACTTGCCGCAGAGGAAAGCAGCTTTGATGACCTGGTCAATGCCATAGAGCAACTCATTGCCGAGCAACGGGCACTCAATGAAGACACGGAAACTCCTCATTCTGAGGAAGCCCGCAGAAAAAATGAGTTTCAGTCCCAGAAATCACAACTCGAAGCCCGTCAGATTGGCATCAGCACAGAAATCGTGAGTATTAAAGAGACTCATCTGCCAAACTACGAGCCGAGAAAAAAATCAGAAGGACCATCAGCCCCCGCAAATGAGAGTGGAGAGGAAAAAGATATCTTTGACACTGCCAATGCTGACCCCTTTGCCGATGCCGACCCGTTTGCTGCTCCCAAGCCCGGAGAGTTGCCATTTGGAGTCGTAGCAGAGCCCACCTTTGAACAAGATGTCGGTGATGCACTTCTCGCAGCTGGCGTCGAGTCGGAAAAAGCCCAAAAAGCAATTAATGGCAGTGACCAGAAAGCGGCGATCGCCGCACAACTTCAGGTAATCCAGATTCTCGAAGGAGCACTCGCAGCTGCCCAGGCCGCGGAAGCTTTCGCTGAAGAGGGAAGTGGTGACGACGGCTTCGGTGACGACGGCTTCGGTGACGACG
>CALCSP010000176.1 GCA_937893785.1 uncultured Verrucomicrobiales bacterium | reverse complement strand
ATCCGCACTGGGTAGGTTTTACCCTCTGAACGCACCACACAACAGGGAGACAAGTGTGCCTCCAGCTTGCCGCTATCAAGGGTTGCTGACATCACAACTATCTTGAGGTCAGGTCGAACTGTCTTCTGCATAGAGAGCGCCATCGCCAACATCACATCACCCTGAATATGCCTCTCATGAAACTCATCAAAAACAAGTGCGCCGACCCCGTTAAGGCAAGGATCTTCAAGTAGTCGCCTCAAAAGGACACCCTCTGTTACATAACATACGCGAGTATTTACGCCTGCCCGCCGCTCAAACCGGACTTGAAAACCAATTTCGTCACCAACTCTCCCCCCCCTTTCTGCAGCAACACGCCTGGATAGCATGCGAGCAGCAATCCTACGTGGTTGCAATACAATGACCTGCCCTTTTCCCGCAATCCCATTATCCAACAAAATTTGGGGAACTTGGGTGGATTTCCCTGACCCAGTCGGAGCCTCAAGGACAAGCCTAGAATCATCTTTACCATCAAGGGCTGAAACGATATCTTGGCTAACCTCGTGAATAGGCAGAACTGGTCCTTTCATATCTGTCACCTAAAAGGATATTTTACGCTGTAAAACTACCAAATTCGCCTATTAAAACTTTCTTTTGCCTAGTGCTGTAATTCCAACTAGATTTTGCTTATAATATAAAAAAATGGATATGAGCCTTCAACTACTTGCATTCCTGGGAGGACAGGAAATTATCATTGTTCTCCTGATTGTAATCCTCCTTTTTGGTGCAAAAAAATTGCCCAAACTTGCCCGTGGGTTAGGACAGGCCCAAGGAGAGTTCAAAAAAGCCCGTATGGAGATGAAAGGCGAGATGGAAAAGGCTCAAGAAGATTCAACCGAGAACTCTTGAGTCTCCACACAAGGACAAGAATTACCGCCCAGTTGGAATCATGAGCATGAACTTACTTGCATTTGGCATGCCGGGAGGACCGGAGATGATCCTTATTTTCATCATTGTCCTTTTGCTATTTGGTGCAAAAAAACTTCCTCAACTTGCACGAGGCATTGGCAAGAGTGCAGGAGAGTTCAAAAAAGCAAAGGATGAGTTTGAAACTCAGATAAAATCCGCAGCAGATGACGCCGAACGTGCTGCCATTGAAACGGAAAGCCAAGAGGACTCCCCTAAACAAATTGCCGACTCTTCAAAAAGCAACTCCACCGAGAGCACTTCTTGAGGGTAACAACCTGCCACTTTCGGCAGGCAGAGCAAAACTGCACCGAGCTCAGCTACCTCTTCCTATTGTAAACAAGACAAGGGATTTCCTGTAGAGCTGTTGCCTTTTAGTTGGCACTACTCTTAGGATATTACTATTCACTCGAGAAAAAAACACACTAGGAGCATGATCAACAAAATGATTCTCAAAGCCCTTTTTATCTTGGGATGCCTAGCATCATTGAACCTCGCAAGAGCATCAGAGCAATTCAATTTTCTTTCCTACAATCTTAAAAACTACCTGAAAATGGATCGCCGAATTGACGGCAAATTGGAAAAAAACGCATTAAAGCCTGATGAAGAAGTTGCCCACTTGGTAAGAATTATAACAAACGCAAAACCTGCAGTTATCGGTGTATCCGAAATAGGTGATCCAGATGATCTAAAACACTTGAAGGCGAAACTGGAACAAAATGGACTCATCTACCCATATACTGAGCTCACTTTGGCTGCTGATCCCGTTCGGCATGTAGGTTTGTTGAGCCAATTTCCAATTACGGAGCGTAATTCACAAACCAAACTCACCTACAAAATTGGCAAGAAAGAGCTCCCATTTCAAAGAGGCATAATGGACGTGACCATTCAGCCCACTAAAGATTACCAATTACGCCTCCTTGGTATTCACTTTAAATCAAAAAGAGAAGTTGAGGAAGCAGACCAAGCTCTGATGCGACGCAATGAGGCTGAATTATTACGCCTCCATATTGACGCAATCCTTAAACAAACGCCTTCAGCCAATCTACTTGTTTTTGGAGATTTTAATGAGACCCGAAACGAACTACCAATAAAGGTCGTAAGAGGCCGATATAACTCACCCTCTGCCCTGACTGATATTCAACTAACAGACGATAGAGGTGCCCGTTGGACTTATTATTGGCGCTATGCCGACCAATATTCACGGTTTGACTTTGTTTTTGCTAGTAAAGGAATCCTGAAAGAAATCGATACTGAGAATTCATATATTGACTCAGACCCCCACTGGTATATTGCCAGTGACCACCGGGCCCTTATTCTATCAATCTCCCCTGAGGACCAATAAAATTCTCAATTGGCCCCTTTTTTAGAGGGATTCTCCCCCCCTTTGTCCTGCTCTTTAACGATGCAGGATGTTTAATTATTCAATATTTTGTAAATACCATAATTTTTTTGTTTACATTAATTAT